>NZ_JBQSYL010000016.1:0-104019 GCF_052379245.1 Glutamicibacter sp. AOP12-B1-11
TAGCAGCTGGGATAGCTGGCAGCTGCATGGGTGCGGGCGCTGGTGCCGGCGCAACAATCGAGGATTCGAGTGCCGACAGGTCTGCACGCACCAGATGAAGCTGGTGCTCCAAGGCAGCGACGCGTTGTTTGAGCCGCGCGACCTGATTGCTAATGTCATCCTGAGCTGGCACAGACGATCTCCTGGTGGAACGAACCTTTCTACATGAGCATAACCAGTGTCGTACCTACTAATCGGCAAGAAGTACACTGCGCTGTACTGTATTGGTTGCGCGGTTGTCGCTGAGGGGAAGAATTTTGGCCGTACTTGATAGCACGCGGTCAACGTGAACTTCCCTGTTTCTTGAGGTCTAAAGGCGATGAAATACCCCCGTTAGCTGACGGCCGGTTCTGCCCTAGCGAGGCTCGATCACGGCCGTTTCGACGGTTTCCAACCTCGGGTGCAGATGGTCCCCGTTCTCAACCACCCCCGTGACCCAGCTGATCACCAGCCCGTCCTCGGTGTCCTCGAGGATGGCCAGGTTGTTATCGAACCACGGCCCCTTGAAGCCGTTCCAGCGAAAGGGCGGGTCTGGCACGTGTGCGCTGCGCGCCATCCAAGCCCCGAACGGGACGGCCGGCCCCAAGGCCAAGGCTGCGGCAAAGTAGCGCATCAACCGGGGCAGCGGGTTGCGGATGGGCGAACACACAGCCTGCAGGATCCTGCTCACGTTCTCGCGTTCGACTTCGCAGACATAGGAGAAATGCACGTCGCCGGAGAGGAACGTGACGGACGCCGGGGCGGGGCCGCGCTGGCCATCGGCGACCTCGGTGGCCCACCGGACGACGTCCTGGAAGCTTTGCTGGAACGCCGCCCAATGCTCAAGGTCCACGGCCCGGCGCAGTCGTTCGCCGAGCCACGCCCGGGCCGGGCCGCGTTCCCCGGAGGAGTAGACCTCGTTCCATGCTTCCACGTGATGCAGGCCCATGGGCAGCAGGAAGGGCAGTGAGGTAGCGACAAGCAGGTGGCGGAATCCGCCTTGCATGTGCTCGTCGAGCCACGCACTTTCCGGTGGATCTAGCAGGGCACGGGCTTCGGGGTTCAGGCTGCGGGCGGCACGGGAGTCCACCACGATCAGCCGCACCGTATCCCAGTCGCGGCAGTAGCTCCAGCTGTATTCTTCCGGTGCGGCATCGACGCGCTCGGCGAACCGGTCCAAGTCGGCAGTGATATCCAATTCTTCGGGACCGGTGTGCGCCGCGATGCGTTGCCACAGTGGATCTGCAGCCCGCCCCTCGGGGGAGAGGTTGCCCAGATGCTGATAGATCCAATACGAGCCGAGGCCCGCAACAATGCGTTCGTGCCACCAGCTGGTCTGCTCCATGTCCTGCTTCCAACTGCGCGAGGAGTTCCAATCGTCGCGGATGTCGTGGTCGTCGAAAATCATGGCGCTGGGCAGGGTGGAAAGAAGCCAGCGGTTGGCCGGGTCCGACCAGGCCAACCGGTACAGATGGGCGTATTCCTCGAAGTCCTTCAGCTCCGCCCCGGGTTCCTCGCTGATATCGCGCCGGCTGGCGATGAACTCGCGCATCTGCTCACTGGTGGAGTCCGCATAAACCTGGTCCCCGAGGAAGAGCATCAGATCCGGCCACGGTCCGTGCTCCGGGCCCGCCATGGACAGGGCATAGGCGCGCATCGCGTCCACCCCGTGCTTGCGGTTGCCCGGCGCGTCGTGCGGAACGCTGGTGCGGCAGGACCCGAAGGCCAGCCGGGGATTCTTGGCGGGGTCGATGGTGGCGATCATCGATTCGGGGAAGCCATCCTCGCGCGGCCAGATAGCGCTCCCCTGGAGATGCACGCTGTAGGGATTGACGCTTCCAATCTCCAGCCCGCTCACCTCAACTAATGCATAGTGGTGGCCGTGGGCAGCAAAAGTCGGCGCACGCCAGGTGGATCCACCGCAACGGACCTCGACGGTGCCAGACCGAGCGGTCTCCACCCAGATGCTGGCGCAGCTGGCATCCACGTAGCGCAGCATCGGGCCAAGCACTAGGTCCTGATCGCTTTGCTGGCTCATCGGTTTCCCTTCCTGGAGGTGCAGGTCAACCAAGAATGGCACAACAACATCGTTGCGGATAGGCCTGGCTGCCGGGCAGAGGATCAGTTCCTGCATAGGATGGGCTGATGAGTGAATCCCCGTATCTGCAAACCCGCCGCCGCCTCGTGGCCGCTTCGCCTTCAGAGATCTTCGAACTGCTCACCGATCCGGCCATGCACCCGGTCATCGACGGCTCCGGAACGGTGCGTGCCTCGAACGCCCAGGGAAGCAAGCTCACCCTGGGCAGCGAGTTCGGCATGCAGATGCGCCTGGGTGTCCCGTACCGGATCAGCAATACCGTGGTGGAATTCGAGCAAGACCGGCAGATCGCCTGGCGGCACTTCAGCGGGCATCGGTGGCGCTACGAGCTGGAAGCTGCCGGGTCAGGGACGTTGGTCAGCGAAACCTGGGACGCGAGCCGGGTGCGGCACCAATGGCTGCTGCGGCTGATGGGCTTTACCCGGAGCACCGGGCCCAATATGGAACGCACCCTGGAACGGCTGGCCGCGCAGTTCCCCGAGACCACCGGGTAAGGGCGCTTTGCGCTGAGCAGCTCGTCGATGACGAGGCAAAACACCGTGCAGCGCCACGCCTCACCGTGCTCATCGGCGGTCCGCTGGGAAACGCTGGCATCCGTAGCGGATCAACCCGTGATTCTCCACGGTCGTGGCTGCACTGCTGGCCGTCGACTCCAAGAAACGTCTGCCGGCTCCACAGCTGGGGGCGGCACAAACACCTACGCCTGGGCCTGCTATTCGGACTCGACCGCGCTCCTCAGCGCCCGCGGATTCGCCGAGAACGCATTCGCACCCTTCGCCATGGACGCCGAATTCGACCGGGCTCTGGCATTATTCGACCTGAACTTCTTGTTGTTGGTGGGCCTGTGGATCATGGTGGTCGTGGTGACGGCCCGGACCGCCGGGCGCCAGCCTGGGATGCGGCGATAGTGGCCCTAGCCCCCGGGGATCATCCTGGCGGCGACGATCAACATGGGAATGATGAAGAGCAACTAGCCGTCTTCTTCCGAGACAAGAGACTTTTGTCGTTTTCAGAAGGCAACAGCACTGCGATGCGTCGTCCTTTTGGCGGAAGGAGCATTTGGATAGCCGCGTGGCGCACAAGTGCAATTTCAAGAATTTGCGTCCTCAGTGACCCGGCATAGAAGGAAACATATAGTCTTTTGGAGCGAGCGAATTGTCGCTGCTAAGGCGAATTCACATTAGCAGCGATAATTTCAAAGCGTTCAATCAGCTACGCAGCAGAACCATTGGTCCGTTGAAATCTACGTGGCTCCGCAATGGAGCATGCCAATGGCCGGTCTCCCTGGCCGACCGATGACGCAAAGATAGAACGAACGCTCTTATCAGGCGTTGCAGCGTTTTCTGAAATCAAACAAGCCGCGAGATCTTGCTGGGGTACAGAAACTCCTGCGTCGTTACCGCGAACATTACAATCAGCGTCGTCCTCATCAATCCTCGAACCAGGCCACACCGCAAACTGCAGGTAGCTTCTGGAGCATACGCCGGCTACTGAGCCGATACCGTTAGTAGCGTTGGCGGCCAAAGCTGTCGAATACCTCATGGAACGCAGGCTGGGACGTATTGGGGTGAATCGGGCCGACATTGTTGTTTCGGAGACAGGAAACATCCTGGGAGACTTGAGCTTCATGAAGAGTACGGCGCTGTAATTGAAAGTAATCATTTGTTGATGGAAGTCACCACCAGCAACTGTTAGACCTACTACAAAGGGAGACAGTTTTTTACCGTCAACTTTTGCATAGTTTCGATTCGTACGGACGATCACCGAATAAGAATTAATATTGTCTGACCCCGACACCGCTGAAATCGTCCTACGGTTCCCGCTTCCATGAATCGATAATCCATGGATCTGGTGGAGCGGAATGTGTTTCCGTCTGGACAGACCGATAGGATCACAACTATCGGAAGTCGCGATTTGAGATCTACGTCAGAGGAGAATTAGCTTGAAGAAGCAAATCAATGTTGTTGGTGCCGTTATCATCAGGAACGATGAAATCCTCTGCGCTCAAAGAGGCCTAAATGGAAGTCTCGGCGGCATGTGGGAATTTCCTGGTGGCAAAATTGAGCCAGAAGAAACTCCTCGCGAAGCACTCGAACGTGAGATTCGAGAGGAACTCCTCTGCACGGTCAAAGTAGACGATGAAGTCACGAGTACCACCTATGAATATGACTTCGGAATTGTTACTCTGACAACCTTCTATTGCGAGTTAGTCGAAGGAGAACCGCAGCTAACGGAGCATGAAGATGCAAAGTGGCTCAAACGCGATGAACTCATGTCTCTGGAGTGGGCGCCAGCGGACATTCCCGCGGTGGAAATCATCCAGGCGGCGTAGTGAAGACAAACGCTGATCTCGTTCTTGGTAGTGCTCTCTCTAGAGACGTCACTTTTGGATTCTTAGACGGGAAACAGCAATCTCGCCGCCATCACCACCCTCGTGTCGTATTGAACGCTGACGGAAATACGGTTCTGCGCATCCTTCGCGAAGAGCTTGCCCGGTGTGATGAATTCATTTTCTCCGTCGCTTTTGTAACCCCGAATGCGATTGCTTTACTTAAACAGGAGCTCGTGGAATTTTCGGGTCGAGGAACGATTGTCACCTCCGACTATTTGGGCTTTAACTCGCCATCGGCTTTTAACGAGTTACTTAACCTTGAAACTCTAGGGATCAACGTTCGAATTCACAACGCGGGAGCCTTTCACCCGAAGGGTTATATTTTCATAACCGAGAATATGGTTACGGCCATGATCGGCAGTTCAAATTTGACCGGTAACGCGATCGTCAAAAATCACGAATGGAACCTGAAAGTTTCAGCATCCGAGGGCAGCGATCTAGCTGACCAGCTATCGTTGTTGACCCAGAACCAGATCGAAGAATCCATGGTGCTGAGCCAACGGTGGATAGATGCGTATGCGGAACAGTACACGCCTCCTCCGATACGTCGGAAAGTAGTAGTTACCCCTCAACCTGACGTTGATGAGCAGCTTCTGCCGATAGCGACTGAACAAGATCTTGATGTGACCGGCCAATCGCCGGATGGCGCTGTGTCGACCGAGTTGTTCCTGCCGATCCTCCCGAACCAGATGCAAACGGAGGCGCTCAAGGCGCTGGAACAGGTTCGGTCGAGCGGCGAGTCGAAGGCCATAGTCATTTCGGCTACCGGTACGGGAAAGACGATCCTCTCGGCATTGGAAGTACGGGCAGCTCATCCTGGCCGGTTCTTATTTGTCGTTCACCGCGAGCAGATTCTCGATAAAACCATCCAAGAGTACCGCCGCGTCATCGGCGGCCACTACAACGATTTTGGCAAACTTGCCGGTGCCTCCAAACAAAGCGACCGCAAGTTTGTTTTCGCAATGGTGCAGACATTGTCCCAAGATAGTGTGCTGCACGAGATTCAGCCAGACGCTTTTGACTACATCATCGTTGACGAGGCACATCGCGTTGGCTCTCCAACATACAAGAAGGTACTTGGATACCTCGAACCTACTTTCCTGCTTGGCCTGACAGCCACACCAGAACGTAGCGATGGATTCAATGTTTTTGAGTTTTTCGACTACAACGTGCCTTATGAGATTCGCTTGAATCACGCGTTGGAAGAGAACATGCTGAGCCCATTTCATTACTACGGGATAGCCGACGTAACGCTTGATGACCAGACGACCCTAGACAGCACAGATGATCTGGGACATCTTGTGACGGCGGACCGTGTTCACCATATTATTGACGCGCTGGCTAAATATGGGCAGGCGGGTGTTGCCCCAAAGGGGCTTATTTTCTGTTCTCGTAAAGTTGAAGCTGCTGCCCTATCTGCAGCGCTGAATCAGCAGCAACTGCGTGGGAAAACTTTGCGGACGGTTAGTCTCAGCGGTGACGATTCGGTGGATCAGCGAGAACGAGTAGTTGGGCAACTGGAACGCGGAGAACTCGACTACATCCTCACCGTCGACATCTTCAATGAGGGGGTGGATATCCCCACAGTGAATCAGGTCGTCATGCTTCGCCAAACGCAATCGGCCATAGTGTTCGTGCAGCAGCTTGGACGCGGTTTGCGTAAAGCACCGATGAAGGACTACTTGGTGGTGATCGACTTCATTGGCAACTACGCGAACAACTACATGATCCCGATAGCGCTGTTCGGCGATGAATCGCTGAACAAAGAGTCGCTGAAAGAGAAGCTTATTTCCACCGAACAGGCTGGCGTACTTGCCGGTTTATCAAGTGTTCGATTCGATAAGGTCTCGCAGCAGCGTGTGCTTGATTCCATCCGTACAACTGCTCTGGACAGCATTCAAAAGCTCCGCGGTGCGATGCAGTCGATGCAGAACCGAGTTGGACGCGCACCGAAGCTCTTTGATTTCTATCGATTTGAATCGGTCGATCCGGTATTACTGGCAACGAAGAAGGAAAACTATCCAGCGTTGGTTAAGAGCCTTTTGCGGATTGATCATGAGCTTAGCCATGATGAGCTCAAGGCGTTGTCACTACTATCGCATGAAGTCCTGACGTCGAAGAGAATTCATGAGTTCGTGCTTGTCCGTGAGTTGCTTTCACACGGTTCGGTAACCTTGCCCCAATTCCAAGCAGCGCTCCTCAACGAAGGAATCGACGCGACCCATCGCGAATTGATGAGCACCGTAGAAACTCTGAATCTTGCTAATCACGGACAAGTTGATCAAAGTCGATATGGAATTCGTTTGGCACACATCGATGGAGAATCTATATCGGCTGATTCTGGTTTTCTCAGTTCATATCGTTCACACAGTGCATTCACCAACGAAGTGGACGACATCATGCAAACGGGCATGGCCTTAGTGCGAGACCGGTATGTTGCTGGAGATCCGTTTATCGTTGGAGGACAGTATTCCCGAAAGGAAGTGACACGTCTTCTGGGACTGCCACGAAAATGGACGTCAACGCTTTACGGGTACAAAGTCGATCCAGAATCGAAGACCTGCCCGATTTTTGTGACGCTGCACAAATCGGACGATATCTCGGCTAGCACCGCGTACCAGGATGAACTGGTTGATCCTTCCCATCTGCGATGGTTCACGCGATCAAGGCGAACGCTACAGAGCGATGAAGTCCGGCGAATAGTGAATAACGAGGTTGATCTGTACGTCTTCGTTAAGAAAGACGATGCGGAAGGCACCGAATTCTTTTACTTAGGCCAGGCCGATTCGCGCAATGCCGAACAGACTCACATGTCTGGAAAGAACCAAGAGCAGCTTGACGTCGTCACGATGAACCTGCATTTCGAGAAAGCGATCGACAACGCTTTGTACGACTATTTGAGCCCGAATCAGAACCTGACTTAACTTCGCTGACACCAAATGGGCGTAAAGAATCAGCGGCGATTTCGGGCCGGATAGTCGCAACGAACTGTTACCGACGATCTTTGCCATCAATACGAACCGTCGAATGTATTCTTCCACTAGCTTTCTATCGGCCAATTTTTTGAGACCGTCCTAATCAAACTTCGACATACAGATACATGAAAAATACATCGTCCGGTCAGGAGTAAGGTATTCATCTAGCTTGGTTTGTAGAACGGATAGGCGCAGAAATTTAGGATCCAGAATTTAGCATAAATTCTGGATACCAGATTTTTATTAGCCCTTCGCAGTCATCCGCGGAGAGCTCTAAAAATTCGTCAGGGGTCTTATCAATTTTTTGCAACAGAGTATCGAAAGCTTCCGGGCCGTGTTCATATCTTCTACCCACTGTTTCGAGGCGGAGTTCTTTTTTAGTATCGACTTTGTGCAGGATAACTTGTCCCATACGTGATTCGTTTGCGTCGTGATGGATGAGATCACTATCTATCCGAACCGGAGGAAACACGTGGGTATCATTGATGAAGAAAATGATGTCTCCTCGAGAGAAGGCGCCTTCCTTTTCCACTATCTGCAATAAATCGAATCGAAAACCAGTCTTGCGTTGACGCAACGAACCTTCCTTCTCTTGTTGCAAAAGTTCTACGACCTCGTCAGGGGTTAGATCAGCATCAATCCACCGAACTATGTATATTTTGTTAAGTTCCCACGGGAATCCGAAAGCTTGTGGTTCGGGGGTATTTATGCCCGTAATGCGATGCGAAGGGTCACCAGCATCAAATAGTTTTTTGAGGTCAGATAACTTCGAGCTGGTGATTTTTCCTCCCGAAGCTTCAATCTCGTGCTCGACGAATTCTCTGACTTCTTTTCTAGTTTCACGATCAGTGGTGATTAGAACAGCTTCGGATGCTCGCGCAGAACTCGCGGACGCATTCGCAGATCCCACGACTGCGTGTCGGTCAGTAGAAATGACTTTGGCATGCAATATCGAAGACGTATGCACTTCGACGCCTGAATTAATAAATCGTTCAAGGGCGTAAGGATTTGTTGCCCCTGAGGCTACATTTTGGTCGCTAGCATTTACAAGGAGGACGTCGCCTAAACCAAGAGGAAGTCGTTCCGGAGCATCTTTACCGATAAATGCGATTGCGGCATATGTTCTTCCTGCGCCCTCAACTACGTTGGTGATATGCGGCCAAACGGCCTGAGAATGAAATCGAGTTACCATGATTGAAGTCTAATCGGATGGTCATGAGCAACAAGACATTTGATTCACTGACGAGCGGGGGACACCGACGTGCTCTGACTGCTGCTTTTGGATATATTTTGAAGAAGTAAACAATGTCGAGACCCAAACTGATGTGAGCGAAAATCCACAAATGCGCCTACTTATCGACAACGACACGGGTATCGATGATGCGCTCGCGTTGGCGTACCTCTGTGCTTGCGAACATGTACAGATAGAGGCAATCACCAGTACACCTGGGAACGTTGATGCTGAGCAGGTTACAGCTAATAACGATGCACTTCTTGGACTCTGTGATCAGCCTGACGTACCAGTACTAATCGGCGCGCGAGAACCTCTAGAGGTTCCGTTGGTCACCACGCCCGAAACTCACGGACCACAAGGTGTCGGGTATGCGACGCTATCGACTCCAGGCGTCGCCGCGCATAGTCACGACGCTGTGGATTATTGGATCGAAGCCGCACGAACTAACCCTGGCGAGCTAACAGTTTTGCTTACTGCACCTCTGACCAACTTTGCCCTGGCGCTACGCGAAGAACCTAAACTTCCCTGGTTGCTGCGCAAGGTAGTCATCATGGGAGGCGCCTTCTACTACCAAGGCAACACCACTCCTACCGCGGAGTGGAACACTCACGTTGATCCTCATGCGGCAAAGGAAGTTTTTGCTGCCTACACCGCGGCTGCGGAACAGGGGTTGCCTTCTGAGAAGCTTCCTATCGTGTGCTCATTGGACACCACTGAGCGCTTTGAAATGCAGCCGGAATTCTTGACTCACCTGGCGGCAGAAGCTGGGTGCGTCGAGCCCGAACTTGTATTGGACAGCGATCCCGAGGGAACCTTGAGCACCGCATCCAATCCGCTAGTGCGCTATCTTTCAGATGCTCTGCGGTTCTACTTCGAGTTCCACCGGCACTACGACCAGGGCTACATTGCCCATGTCCATGACTACTTCGCCGCAGGTGTCGCTGCTGGCACACTTGAATACCAAACTCGACTTGCCACAGTTGACGTGGAAACTGAATCCGAGCTTCTCTTCGGAACTACCGTGGCCGATTTCCGAGGACTATGGGGCAAGCCAGCAAATGCTCGCATAGTATCCAGCAACGATCCCGAATCAGGCTTCGCTGAGCTACTTACCCGCCTCGGTGCACTGGCCCGAAAACTCGACACGAATTCCTGAGCCGTAACCTAGGTGGGCTAGACTCATCTACCGGGCCGAGGTGACATTAGGCCCCGCACTCGCACGCACCCAGTAGTACCTGGGTGCACAGCCACACTCGTACCGAGGAATGCCTTTCTATGTCACCGAATCTGCTTTTGCCCGAAGAAACCAGCTCCCAAGTTCTGCGCCGCAGGATTTTGGCTACTGCTGGCACCCTGCTCTTGATCGGCACCTACCTGGTCCTAGTCATTACCCAACCCACGGGCATAGCCGAAGGACTGGGACAGGGCGTCGCACTGGTTACCTTTGCCGCATACCTTGCTGCCGCAGTCATGCTTTTGGTCGCGGTGCTTCCGGACTTGCCGGTATCCACTCTCACGCTGATCCCGGTAGCGCTGGCCCTGAACATCATCTTGGGGCAATTCGTTGGTTCCGTAATGGTCCCGCTCTACCTCGACTCGATTGGCACGGTGCTCGTAGGGTTCTTGGCGGGCCGTCGGGCCGGTGCAGCCACCGGTGTGCTCAGCACGCTGATCTGGTCCCTGTTCGCCCCCACGGTCTTGCCCTTCGCAGCTGGCGCCGCCTTGGTCGGCTTCCTCGCTGGAACCGCCGCTCGCTTCGGTGCGCTGCGCCGTCCGTATCTTGCCCCCGTGGCCGGTGTGGTTGCAGGTGTTCTTGTCGGCGTGGTTTCAGCTCCGGTGGCGGCCTTTGTCTTCGGCGGAACTTCGGGTGTAGGCACCGGCGCAGTGGTTGCGGCTTTCCGCTCCATGGGCGACTCGCTGCTTTCAGCCGTGACCAAGCAGGCCTTGATCTCAGACCCGGGGGACAAGGCCATCGTCTTCCTCATTGCGGCTTTGCTGATTTACGCCCTGCCCAAGCGTTTGAGCGGAAGTTTTGACTTCATCCGTCGTTACCGGGTGCTGGGCCAGCGGGGAACCAAGTAGGCCCACCCGCTATGCCCAAGTCCATCAACTTGCATCCATTTACCGTATTGGCTCTGACGGCGGCCGTCGTCACGATGACCACCGCCGCTGGCCTCTGGTGGTTGAGCTGCGCGGTCATCACTGTCTGCGTACTGGTTGCCGGTTGGACTGGGCATCTGCGACGGCTGGCGGTCCTGAGCGCTGCCATCCTGATCCCTACGTTCGCGTCCTTGCTATTAATCCATGGGCTCGTCTCCCAACAGGCGTCCGGGCTCATCGCTGTGGCCGGGCCGTTCCGGGTGACTGAAGGCGGACTGGAAGCAGCCACGGTTTTGGGCCTGCGCACTGCGGTGCTGGTGGTGGCAGGTCTGCTCTGTACCTTGCTGATCAGTAAGCATCAGCTGGTAGCGGCCATAGACCTGTCTCCGGCACCGCCGCAGGTGGGGTACTTGCTGGCAGCCACGCTGTTTCTCCTGCCCCATATGGCCGACAAGCAGCGCACCATCGGCCAAGCGCAGGCACTCCGCCAAGCGGGAACTGGACGTGGTCTTTCCGGTTGGTTCCAACGAGTGAGGTTGCGGGCGGTTCCGCTGGTGCTCGCCTCCCTTCAGGATGCCCACGATAGGTCGTCTCACCTGTCAGCCCGCGGATTTCCCGCTGCCGGATCCCACACCAGACTGCGTACCGTCGCAGATTCTGTCACCCAGCAACGTGTCCGGTGGATTTCCCTGCTCTGCGCCGTGGTGGGCCCGACAGCAATCTTGGCACCCTTCTGGGGGAGTGCATGATAGAGAATCAGAAGAACTCGCGCACGGGTAATACTGTGCTGCTCGACCTCAAAATTGAGCGCTTCCGCTATTCCGGTGCTGAGCTTGATTCCTTGCAGCACATTGAGGTGAATGTGGCTCCGGGCTCATTGACTGTCATCGTCGGGGAATCCGGTTCAGGCAAGTCCACTCTGGGCGAGGTGTTCGCAGGTATCTTGCCGCGGCAGGGCGCAGACCAATGCCTGGGAACAATAAATCTGGCCGGGCAACGGATCGAATATACCGGCCTGGAATGCCAGCGCATTAATGTGGCGGGGTGGGCTAAACACGTCGGTTTGCTTCCTCAGGAAGCTGGGCACTATCTTTCACGGATTCGTGAAAGGGTTGCCGAGGAACTCGTATTCTCGCTCGAAAACGAGGGCGTGCCACGAGATGAGATGTGCCAGCGCATCACTGCGCTTTCCACGCAACTGGGCCTGGACCATTTGCTTGAACGCGATCCTGCCAAGCTTTCTGGCGGTCAGGAACGACTAGTTGCTCTGGCCTCATTGGCAATCTCGGAACCATCCATCATGGTCTTGGATGAGCCACTGGCGGGCTTGGATGCAGAAGCTACGGCAGCCGTCACCGAAATGATTACCCGGCTGCGCGCAGGCGGTACCGCGATGGTGGTCTTGAGCAGGACTGCCAAGCCGTGGGCCGGCAAAGTTGATGCATTGAGGACATTAGCGAATGGGCAACTGAGCAAGGCTTCTTCAGACGATCTTGTACAGCACTCCGTATTTGAGCCAACCCAGCGGCGTGCCACTCCTATCGAAGCGAATGTTCTCTTGGAGTTCGGTGATGTCCAGCTGGTCCATCCGGGGGCCGAGCGCCCAGTCCTCGACGGGCTGGATCTGCAAGTGCGGGCCGGTGAATGCGTTGGACTGGCGGGTGCGAATGGATCGGGTAAAACCACGGTGCTCAAAGCCGCCGCAGGGCTGCTGCGGCCAACCGCCGGAAGTCTGGCGGTTTCAGCTACTACCGGCATGCTTTTGCAGAATTCCTCTGACCAGCTTTTCGAACGCACCGTATTGCGTGAGGTATCTTTCGGCCTTCCAAAGAAGGGCGCGCAACGATCGCGTGTTCCGGAAGTCCTCTCGCAACTCGGGTTGGAAGCTTTCGCCGAGACTCATCCCTACGAGTTGCCGGCTTCGGTGCGCAGGCTCGTGGCCCTAGCGACCGTTCTGGTCCGCGAACCGCGGACCCTCCTGCTGGATGAACCAACCGAGGCCTTGGATTCAGCGGGGCTGGCGCGCTTGCAAGAGGTCATCGACTCGGTGCTGATTCGCGGGGGAGCGGTGCTCCTCTCCACCCACGACAAGGAATTCATGAATAGGACTACCCACTGGGTCCATCTGATGTCAGAAAACCCCGAGCCAACGGCCCCCGATTCATAGTCTCGGCGACTTTCGCCGTACTCAGTTCACGTGAAAATTGTGCAACTGCTGAGTTGTGCCAACCGTCGAATCGTCATGCGAAACACTGACTTGATTCATGCTGAATTCACATGAATAGTTCACTGATCTATCTATCTATGGAACTGGTCGCGTATAAATAAGTTTGATGTTGTCATCGGTCTTTGGATGAGGCCGCAAGGAAGGGATCTATCTGATGTCTGATGCAGTTGGCGAAGAACTGGTGCTCCGAAACGACACGGACGGAGTCGCATGGCTGACAATCAACAGGCCGGAATCCCTGAACGCGATGAATCAACATGTCATTGCACGCATGCATAGCCTGCTCGACGAGATTGAACTGGATTCCGCGATAGAGGTCATCGTCTTCACCGGTGCCGGAGACAAGTCCTTTGTCGCCGGAGCTGATATCAACGAGCTTGCCGCGCGAACCCCCATCGACGCGTTGGGCGGCCGGATGCAGAATCTCTACGACAGGATTGCCAAGTTCCCGAAACCTACAGTTGCGGCGGTCAACGGATTCGCTTTTGGTGGTGGCCATGAATTGGCCCTGTGCTGCGACGTGCGCATCGGATCCACTCAAGCCCTGTTCGCCTTGCCCGAAACCGGATTGGGAATCATTCCTTCCGCAGGCGGAACGCAGCGGCTGGCTCGAATCGTCGGCATTGGACGTGCCACTGACATGATCCTCACCGGCCGGCGCCTCGATGCCTTCCAAGCACTGCAGGCCGGACTCATCACCGAGCTGGTCGAAGCGGATGAACTTGCGGCTTCGGCGCAGAAGCTCGCGCGCAAGATCGCTGCCAAGGGGCCCCTGGCCATCAAGCTGGCCAAGCTGGTGGTCAGCCGCGGATTCGACGTAGACCACGAGACGGGCATGCTGCTGGAGCAACTGGCCCAAGCGCTCGCTTACAGCTCGGAGGAAAAGCAGGAAGGCACCCGCGCCTTCCTGGAAAAGCGCCGCCCCGACTTCCGGGGTGTGCGCCAGTCCGATGCAGCCATTCATAACGCCTAGGAAACCGATTTTGGAAGGAGACTTTATGTCTCAGGAAAACCGTCCCGTCGACAGGATCACCGTTATCGGTGCCGGAACGATGGGTTCGCAGATCGCCATGGTGGCCGCCTTGTCAGGGGTCAGCGCTTCACTGGTGGACATCAAGCAAGAACAACTGGACCAAGCCAAGGAGCAACTCTGGTCCCGCGTGGACCGTGATGTCCAAAAAGGCCGCCGCGCTTCGGCTGACGTCGACGCGGCCAAGGAGCGTCTGAGCTTCACCACGGACCTGGAAGCAGCGGTGGCTGCGTCTGACTTCGTCATCGAAGCGGCAATTGAGGACTTGAAGATCAAGCGCGAGCTCTTCGCCAATTTGGATCGGATCGCCCCACCTCACGCCATCTTGGCCACGAATTCCTCGAATATTGTCTCCTCACGCGTCGCTGATGCCACGTCCCGCCCAGACCGGGTGTGCAATATGCACTTTTTCAATCCCGCTCTGGTCATGGAATGCGTGGAAATCATCCCGCATGCCCAAACCTCAGAAGAGACCGTTGATATTGCTGCCCGACTGGCCGAATCCTTCGGCAAACGCGTCGTGAAGTTGAATAAAGAAGTTCCTGGATTCATCGCCAACCGTCTGCTCAATGCGATCCGCCGCGAAGCTCTGGAACTCTATGAGGATGGTGTTGCCAGTGCCGAGGATATCGACCTGGTCGCCAAGACCGCATTGCGCCACCCTATGGGGCCCTTCGAACTCATGGACCTCGTGGGCATAGACGTGGTCTACCTGATCCGGATGGCCGAATATGAGCAGACTGCAGACCCCGAGAGCCTGCCTGCACAGTCGGTCAAGAAGCTCTACGAAGAAGGATCTTTTGGCCGCAAAACCGGCAAGGGATGGTACAGCTACAGCAATTAGCTGCCCCGCGGGTCCGGGAAGACTTCCTTGGCGAGTTTGATGACGTTTTTCAATGCGGCATTGGTGTCTTCCCTGCGCCAGATGAGCCGCGCTTCAAGCTCGACATTTGCATCCTTGAGCGGAACGTAGACCACGCCGGGAATGGTGATGTTGGCGCGCACCGAATCCACCGTCAGGGCGCACCCCATCTCTGTGCTGACCAAGACGAGCTGGGTCAGGGTATCGGGTGCTATCTGGGTCACTCGGGGCGCGAAGCCGGCGGCCATGGACAAGGTATTCAGCCGGTTCTGCAGGGCTGCGCTGAATCCACCGGGCAGCGTGATCCATTGCTCTTGGGCCAAATCGGCCATATGCACGGCGCTGCGCCCGGACAATGGATGCGAGATGGGCAAGGCAATGAGCACCCGCTCGATCGCCATAACGTAGGAATCCACGTCGGGCGGGATGAAATCCCAGCGTCCGATGGCCAGATCCAGGGTCTTGTCCAGAATGCGCTCCAACCCGACATGCGAGAACTGCGAGCTGTGGAATTGCTGGCGCAGTCCGGGGTGGACCTTGCGCAACTCGCGGGCCAGAGCTCCAACGGTTGTATTCGTTGAAGCGCCGGCGAAGCCGATGCGTACTTCACCGGTTTCACCGGTCACCGCAGAACGGACCACCTGCTGTGCGCGCCGTGAAATGTTCATCAATTCGGTGGCAGGTTCAAGCAGGGCCTGGCCTGCCGGAGTCAGGGAAACATGTCTGGTGCTGCGCTCGAAGAGTTGTGCACCCACCGTGTGCTCAAGTTGCTTGATGAGCCGGCTGAGGGCGGGCTGCGCCATGCGAAGATTCGCGGCGGCCCGTCCAAAATGGAGCTCCTTGGCTACCGCCAGAAACGCTTCCGCGTGATGCACGTCCACTGTGGTGCTCCACTTCTTTTTTGATGTGAATTTATTATCAATTCAATCAATATTAGGTCTTGGACTATTAAGAATACTAATGGTTCGATGAATGTTGAGACCTATCGCGTAAACGAGGCACGCGATTCATTACGAGCATGTTGAACAGACCAGGAGCGCATATGAGGAATTCAACGGGTTCCGCAACCACCGGCCCGCTATCGGGAATCGTCATTGCAGACTTCTCCCGCGTACTAGCCGGACCATACTGCACGATGCTTCTGGCGGACATGGGAGCTACGGTCATCAAAGTGGAAGGGCCGGCAGGTGATGACACGCGCAATTGGGTTCCTCCGCACCGCGACGGCGTGAGCACCTACTACCTGTCCATCAACCGCAACAAGAGCTCCATCGTGCTGGACATGTCCAACGCCCAGGACCTGGAAACCGCCTACAGCATTATCGAACGGGCGGATGTGTTCGTGGAGAACTTCAAACCCGGAGGACTGGCCAAGTTCGGACTGGACCAGGAAGCCGTGGCTGAACGCTGGCCGCACCTGATCCACGCATCGATCACCGGATTCGGAACCGAGGGCGGGAGCTCCATGCCCGGATACGACCTGCTGGCCCAAGCGGTTTCGGGAATGATGACGCTCACCGGTGATGCCGACGGTCCACCGCAACGCGCGGGAGTGGCCGTCTTCGATGTGATGACGGGCTTGCACGCAACTGTCGCCATCCTCGGTGCCCTGCAAGAGCGCAATCTCACCGGGCGCGGGCAGCATGTCGGCGTCAACCTGCTGTCCTCAGCCGTTTCCGGACTGGTTAACCAGACCATGGGCTACGCCGGCGCCGGGAACATCCCGACACGCATGGGCAATGACCATCCGAGCTTGTTCCCCTACGGACCCTTGCATGCAGCTGACCGCGAGATCGTGATCTGCTGCGGCAATGACGTGCAATTCCAGCGATTGACCGAAGCTCTGGGCATCACCGAGGTCGGCATCGATCCGCGCTTCGCCACGATGGCGGACCGCAACGCCAACCGCGAAGAGCTGCGCGTGATCCTGGAGCAGGCCCTGGCCGCGCGCACCGCCGATGAGTGGTTCGAAGAGCTCCAGAAGAAGGGCATCGCCTGCTCGCCGATCCTGAACGTCGCCGAGGGCTTGCAATTCGCGCAGCGCCTCGGTCTGGACCCGATCGTGCAAGCAGGCAAGGGCACGGATACCGTGCCGACCATCAAGCACCCGGCCACGTTCAGCCGCAGCGAAATCCGCTATGACAAAGCTCCTCCCGCCTTGGATGGGGATAGGGAAGCCGTTCTGGAATGGATCAGCAGCAATCCCCAGCGCACCGCTGACGACAAGCTCGCGGTCTAGACGCAGCCCAAGAACCAAAGAATCGAAAGAACGAAATGACTTCTGTAATAGACCACCCGGATTACCTGCTGCTGGACCTGGACCTGACGGATGCGGATCGTGAATTGCGCGATCGCGTGCGTGCCTTCGGCGTGAACCAGATCGAGCCGATCATCAACGGCTACTGGGAACGCGCTGAGTTCCCGCGCGAAGTCGTCCCGGGGCTGGCCGGATTGGGGATCATCGGCACGTTCATCCAAGGCTATGGTTGCCCTGGGTTTTCCCGGCAGGCTGCGGGAATCGTGGCACGGGAAATGGGACGCATTGACGGTTCGGTCAATACCTTCCTCGGTGTGCACTCCAACTTGGGCATGGGATCCATTTACATGCTCGGCAATGAGGAGCAGCGCAACCGCTGGCTCCCGGCGATGGCCAGTCTTCAGAAGACCGGCGCCTTTGCGCTGACCGAGCCGACTCACGGTTCCGACTCGGTCTCCTTGGAGACCTCTGCACGCTTGGAAGGGGATACCTGGGTCATCAATGGCCATAAGCGCTGGATTGGCAATGGCCATGAAGCAGACGTCATTGTGCTCTATGCGCGGGACGTGGCAGATGGACAGGTCAAGGCCTTCATCGTGGAACGCGATGGGCAAGGACAGTACCCGCAGGGCTACAATCCAACTCCCATCGCAGGCAAGATCGGCAAGCGCGCCATCCTGCAAGCGGACATCACCATAGAGAACATGAGGATTCCCAGCGAAAACCGTTTGGCGAATTGCGAATCGTTTGCAGGGGTCAACCGGGTGCTCAAGGCCACCCGCGGCGGTGCCTCTTGGGAGGCAGTGGGGCACGGCATGGCGGCCTTCGAGATCGCTGCCCGGTATTCCCTGGAACGCGAGCAATTCGGCGGTCCCATCGGTGGATACCAGCTGGTCCAGGAAAAACTCGCCACGATGCTCTCTGACCTGACCAGCATGCAGCTGATGTGCACCCGCATGGCCGAACTTCAGGAACGCGACAAGCTGACAGCCTCCATGGCTTCGATGATCAAGATGACCACTTCCCGCAAGGCCTTGGCGATGTGCCGCGAGGCACGGGACATGCTGGCAGGAAATGGCCTGCTGCTGGAGAACCACGTGGCACGCCACCTGACTGATATGGAAGTTGTCTCCACCTACGAGGGCACCGATTCAATGCAGGCACTGATTGTCGGACGAGACATCACTGGCTTGTCTGCTTTCACCCGCAACAGCCGGGCCAAGGCCGCGTCGGCTGTCCGCTGATGCGCCGAAATCCAGACCAACTATTGAAGGGACCACAACGTGGCCAATATTTCAGCAGTCAATCCATCCACCGGTGAAGTATTCGCCGAGTTCGCGCAGCTCACCGACGAACTGCTCGAGCAATCCTTGACGCGAGCGAATGCCGCGCAACGACTTTGGAAAAAGGAACCGGTCCAGGCACGTTCTGAACTGCTTCGCAGCATCGCACGGGAATACCGCGAACGTGCTGACGCGCTGGCGAAGGACGTAGCACTGGAAATGGGCAAGCCGATCAAGGCCGCCCTCGGGGAGCTCGCGTTGGTTGCCTCGATCTACGAGTACTATGCCGAGCAGGGGCCGGCCATGCTGGAGCCCAAGGACATTCCCGCTTACGCTTCCGGAAGGGCCAAGGTCCGCAAGGATCCCATTGGGGTGCTGCTGGGCATCATGCCTTGGAACTTCCCGCACTACCAGGTGGCCCGATTCGTTGCGCCGAACTTGCTGCTGGGCAACACCATCCTGCTCAAGCACGCCTCGATCTGCGCGCAATCGGCGCAGAATATCGACGAGCTAATGAGCGCCGCCGGAGTGCCTGAAGGCGTGTATTCGAATATCTTCGCAAGCCATGCCCAGATTGAGCACTTGGTCGCGGATCCGCGGATCAAGGGCGTCTCGCTGACCGGCTCCGACGGAGCCGGCGAGCGAATCGGTGCATTGGCAGGCAAGCACATCAAGCCGGCAGTGCTGGAACTCGGCGGATCAGATCCATTTATCGTGTTCGCCGATGCGGATATCAAGAAAGCCGCAGCGGCGGCAGTCATCGGGCGCTGCAATAACTCGGGGCAGCAGTGCACCGGCGCCAAGCGTTTCATCATCGAGGACAGCGTCTATGAAGAGTTCATCGAACTCTTTGTCCAGGGCATGGAATCCGTCGTGGTCGGCGATCCGCTCGATGAGGCGACGACCATGGGTCCGCTGTCCTCGGAAGCTGCACTGGTGGAACTCGACGGCCAGGTCAAGCAGGCGGTCGCCGATGGCGCCCGGATACTGACAGGCGGAAGCCGTCTTGACCGCCCGGGGGCCTACTATCCGCCGACCGTGCTGGATGGCGTCACCGTCGAAAACCGGGTGTACTACCAAGAGCTCTTCGGCCCGGTGGCAATGGTTTTCCGGGTGGGTTCCATAAAGGAAGCCGTGGATCTTGCCAACGACTCGCAGTACGGGCTCTCCAGTGCGATCTTCACGGCCGACGAGGACCGGGCCGAACGCATCGCCGAGGATTTGGACACCGGGATGGTCTACATCAATGCAGTGTCCAAGAGCGCCCCGGAACTGCCCTTCGGCGGCGTCAAGCGCTCTGGCATCGGGCGTGAACTGGGCACCTACGGCATCGATGAGTTCGCGAACTTGAAACTGATCCGCCGCAGCTGACAGATCCGCGGAACCCGGCGGCCGACTCACGAAACCTTGTGAGCCGGCCGCCGGGTTTTTTGTTGTCCAAGAGAATATGAGCGATCAGGGACTCGGCGGCACCGGGCCCAGTGGTATGCAGGGGTCCAGATCCTGCAAGACGAGGGCTATTGCAATCGCTGCGATGCACGACGAGTGGCCAACCCCCAACACGGCCCAGATGGTGCTTGTGCTTTAGGGAATTTCCGAGCCTAGACAGGTTTAGGCTGGACGATGTTCGAGCAGCACCTCTTCGAAGAAGCGATCCACCACTGGTTCCAGGTATTCATGGTCCATGACTTCGCCGTTGCCCTCGTACCAATCAGCGAAGTCGAGAATTTCGCCCTCGTCCTTGTACCCGAGCTCATTTGCAATGTCGGTCCATTTTGCCGAGGTGGTGCGCACGCTGTCCACCAGTTTTGGACCGTCGAGCTGCGAGGATTCCTGCACCCCTTCAAGGATCTTTTCATTGCCGGCCGCAAGGGCCGCGCTGATTTCTGGAGCCAGGAAGTGCATTCCCGATCCGGCTTTACTTGCCACCTCGATGCCTTCTGCTTGGGCGGCATAAGATTGTCCAAGCTCTCCGACGTTGTAGACGCTCATCTGGTCGAAGATCAGCTGCTGTGCTGCCAATGGCAGTTTTGACCAGCTGGAACCGGCGACGATGCTGCCGGAGCCGATGCCAAAGGTGCTGTCCGTTGGCAGGTATACGTTGCTGGCCTGTTCGATCCAGCCGTTGCTCACCATCGTGGTCATCGATCCGTAGGTGCATTGGATGACATTTCTCTGGAGTCCTTCATAGGTCTCGGCTAGCTGCAAGGAAACAGTGGAAGCTCCCATGGCTTCGGACTGTATGACCTGTGCGGCCGCATTGACCCGAATCTGGGTTCCAGAAAAGTCGCTCAAGGCGTTTTTCTCGTCGGTGCAGGCCATGGCCGTGGAGCCGAAGGTATTGAGCGGATTCAGGACCGTCATGCCTTGTTCTTCGAACTCTGCCATGATTTCGGGAGTATCGAACGCAACCTCTTGTGCTGCGAAATGCGTGACGATCTCTCCTTGCAGTGGGCTGGAAGGTGCCGCTACTAAGGCATCTTGCAGAGCCATGAAAGCCGGCATTTCATCCTTGTGGTAGGAAGTAAGCCAATGCGCAAGGTCCAACCGCCCATCAGCCAACGCATCGGAGATGCCATCGGGTGCCACGACCGCGTTGGCGTAGATGACCTCGACCTTGATCTTTCCGCCGGACCAATCTCCAATGGCATCGGCGAAAGCTTGGTCGCGTTGCCCGGAAATCGAGTTCGCAGATGGTGAAGACACCTGGAACTTGAGTGTTACTTCGTCCATGTCGGCTAGGGCCGCTTGGAAGTCCGCTTTGCTGGAACCATAGTCAACCCCAGTTCCGGTACCGGAGGAGCCGGAATCGGCTGAGCTGTTGCCGCCCATGGTGCAGCCGGTGAGCGCCAAAGATGCGATTGCTGCGGCTGATGCGAAAGCCATCAGGTTCTTGCGTTTCATAAGGTGGTCCTTTGGAAGTTGTATCGGAGAAATTTTCCAGTGCTTCGAGTAGTGATTTTTGCTATCTCCCCATTTCCTCAGCGAGTGTGGAGGCCCCCACGAGAGTTGTATGAATGCCGATATTGCTGGCAAGCGTCATCACGTCTACGATCTGGTCTGGGGTGGCGCCGTATTCAATGGCCTTCTTGACATGGGTGCGGATGCCGGGGACAAAAAGGTGAGTGGTGGCAACGTCTATTGCGATATAGATCAGTTCCTTCATGAACTCATCCAGGGGTCCTTGCTCCCAGGGGATGCTTGAGAGCTCCAGATATGCCTCAAAGTATTCTGGCGAGTAGGCCAAGACGGTGTCCCAGCTTTCGGACCAGTACTTTCGGTTGCGGATGAATTTGGCCTTCAGTTCTCGGCGGTGCTCATCAGCCGGAACTTCACTCACTTCTACGGCTACGCCAAGCTCTTCGAAAACCCCGTGGGCAATGGGCATGCCGACAAGCATCGAATGAGTTCCCAATGAGGCAGCTAGCTGGATTGTTTCTGCGATTTCTGCCGTAGAGGCGCCGGCATGGGTTGCTTGGCGGATATGGTGCTCAGTTGCCGTGGAGTTCAGGTAGGTGACTTGTGCATTGACCGATATGCAGATCAACTCACGTTGGATTGGCGTCAGCGACCCCCGAGAGCCAGCTACCTGGAGCAGCCGGTCGTAGGATTCGAAATAATTTGGGTCGAGTTTCAGCAGATTCTCTAAATCTGCATTCCAGAAACCGTGGGCAGCTTCGAAATTTGCGCGTGGGCATTGAATGGTTTGCGAGTCGGCCATTGTGTTCATTTCCTGGGTCAGTTCGGTGGGCGCATATTTGATTGGGCATGCGCATAGAGCCGGAGGATCTCGGCGCGGATAAGGCGCAGAGGGAAGTGCCTGGAAGGACAGTTCGTTCGGAAATGGAATGGACGTTGGATCGACTCGCGTCACGAATTCCGTGCGATCATGATTTTTTTGCAAAAGGCACTATTGCGGTTCGCTATATTCAATGCCATAGTGAACGCCAGTGCATGTGACTGCCATTTAAAGCTAACCATAAATAGCTGTGAATTGCATCACTTTATCAGAAAATTACGCGATGGTTTTTGCGTTTGACCTGAGGTTGAAGAGGCTGATGATCGGGAGCTGCGGTGAATCTTGGCCTAAATAAATGTTTTCCAATGCAATTAGACCTCGCATTCTCCTAAATATCATTTCTGGAGAATGCAAGGTCTAATTGTTGAATTTATTTCTAATCTACAGCATGGCGAATTTTAGGATGCCGATGAAATCGAGGGCAGCCAGGTCGTTAGTTCAGGCCAGAAAATCATGATGATGATAAAGCCGAGGGCAAATGGCAGGAACCAGAGGATCGAGGTGAATACATCGGTGAGAGAGACCTTGACTCCCTGGTTGACTTCTCGGCGCTTAAGGAGGTTGTAGCAAATGTAGGCCAAGACTCCCACCGGGGGCGTGATCATGCCGACCTCGCCCAGAATGATGATGAAGACGCCGAACCACATCAGGCCGATATCGTAGGATTCCAAAACCGGCAACAGCAGGGGGATGGTCAGCAGCATCATTGACATGGTGTCGAAGAACATGCCCATGAAGATGTAGAGCACGACCAAGGCCATTAGGAACCAGAAGCGTGACAGCCCCAGTTCCGCGATGAAGTCGGTGATGTCTCCGGCGATGCCGGTCACGGCCAGCACCCGGGTAAGCATTTCGGCGCCGATCAGCAGCAGGAAGATCGATGCCGTCGCTTTGGCGGCACCGGTCAGCGATGCGGAAATCTGGCGCAGGGGCTTATTCTTGCGGGTGTAGAACAGGGTGATCAGCAGCGAGGCGAAGGCCGCGGCCGCACCGGCTTCGGTGGGAGTGAAGTAGCCGGTGAACAAGCCGCCGAAAAGCACGAGCATGATCAGTGGCAGTCCCCAAAGCCCGCCCAGTGACTTCAATCGGTCGCTCCACGTGACACTGAACGCAGCTGCTGCTTTCTGCTGATTTCCGCGCCCGAACATCTGCGGGAAGATCAGGGCCATGGTGAAGTAGATGAGTGCGAACATGACGGCTAGGCCGATACCGGGAACCACTCCGGCCAGGAGCTGCGGACCGACTGGTACGGATACGATTCCGGCATATACCACCATCATGATGCTCGGTGGGATGAGCTGCCCGCTCAATCCGCCGGTGAGCACGGCTCCGACTGCCACACGGCGGTCATAGCCGACCTTGAGCATTTCCGGGATGCCGGCGCGGCCCAGGGCGTAGGTCATGCCAATTGACGAGCCGCTCACCGAAGCCAAGCCTGCGCCCGCAGCCGTAGTTCCGATGGCAAGTCCTCCTGGAAGCCATCCGAACCATTGGTGGGTTGCCTGGTAAAGGCGCTGGGTCAATCCTGCTTGGGTTAGCAGCAATCCCATCCAGATGAACATCGGAAGGACGGACATCGACCAGCCGCTGGAAGCGGTATAGGGGGCGGTCGACAGAACACTGATTGCGGCATCTGCACCGCTTACGTAAATCAGGCCCAGGACGCTGGCAATGGATAACGCGAAGCCGACTGCGATGCCGGCCAGCATCAGCGCTACCATGAGGGCGATGGTCCACAGCCCCGCTGCCGAGGCGGAGCTGCTGGTGAACAGCCCGATGGCGCACGCAATGTTGACCGCTACGAGAATCCAGAATCGAAGAGGTGTCCCCTTCAATTTGGTTCCGGCTGGTGTTCCTTGCGGGCTCGATTCGGTTTTGGAGGGGGCAATCAAGGGTGTCTCAATCATTGTGGGTACCTACCTAGAATCAAGCTGCTACGTCAGCGGTCGGTTTGCCGGTGCCGGTGTTGAGGTCATGCTCTGGCCTCTTGAACCCGAGCCAAGCATCGATTGCCAGAACGAAAGCTGTAAGCGTGAAGCCCAGCGGGACAAAATAGTACGCTGGCCATATTGGGATCGAGGTGATGCCGCCGGTCGCCTGGACTGCGGTCTTTGCCAGGGCCTCCGCTAAGCCATACCAGGCCAGAAGGGCGGACATCACTGCGCCGGCCAGGCAGCCGAAAAGCCGAATCCAGGCCAAGCTGCGGTTGCTCAAGTTCTCGACGATCAGTGCTACGTTGATATGTTCCTTCCACACTTGTGCGCCGGGGATGGCCAGCAGCACCAGGGCGGGGAGGAGCCAGTTGGCCGCAACCTCGTTCGCCCCGTAGATCGGTGTTTGGAACCAGGTGCGGCCAAGCGCGTTGGCCAGGCTCAGGAGCATCATGGTCAGCAGGGCGAGACCGGCAAGGCCTGAGATGATCCGTTCGAGGATTTTGGTGAGTTTAAGCATGGGATGCTCCACTTCTTGTTGTCTCTACGGTGAGAGCAGTCAGCAGCGTGTGGTGGTGGGTCATGGAATCAGCGGACAAAAGGCGTCGTGGACGCGAAGCCGCCGCGAATGCCGCCATCCAGGCGAATCACTTCCGCGTTGAGGTACTTGTTCTGGTAGATCTGCATGGCCAATTGCGCAAATTCGTGCGGGAACCCCACGCGCGGAGGGAACGGAACGTGTCGTTCCAACTTCGGGGTATCCGCCAGAATCGGCGTGTCGAAAAGTCCAGGAGCAATTGTCGCCACTCGAATGGAGAGCTCGGACAGCTCGCGGGCCAGCGGAAGTGTCATCCCTGCGATCCCTGCTTTTGATGCCGAATAAGCCGATTGCCCTGCTTTGCCATCGAGCGCGGCACCCGACGAGGTGAGTACGATCGCACCGTTCTCGTGCGGGTCTGCGTTCCGGGACATCAGTCCCGCTCCGTGGCGAACGACCGAAAATGTACCCAGCAAGTTGGTGCGGAGCACATTCTCGATCGTTTCAAAATTATCCAAAGGAGTCCTGGATCCAGTGTCAACTAGGTATCCCGGGTTCCGCGGTCCGAAAGCGGTGATGCCTGCGCAGTGAACGATGCAACGGAGCTCGACCCCGTCCGCTGCCACCGTGTCGAAGGCGCTGCGGACTTCGGCGTCATCGCCGACATTGACCTTGTGGTAGGTGATGCCCGTAGCCGGATTTTCGGCGTTGGGCTTGATGTCAAAGACATGTACCGCCCATCCGTTTTCGGCGAAGAGCTTGGCTGAGGCGGCACCTAGGCCACTTAGCCCACCGGTGACTACCACCGCGCGTTGTGCAGGCATAGCAATCCTTCAGGACTAGTGCATGCCCATGCTTCGCGTGGTGTGAATATAGACATGTATGTTCGACATTGTGATTTGAACCACGATACATGCGACCGGGATCCGTGTCACCCCTTTTGGAAATGTGACGCAAATCAATTTCCCCGGTGGTCCTAGTTGAAGGGCCGCAGGTTATTTCCAGCGGTTTCCCCGCCGTCAATGGAAATGCTGGCACCGCTGACAAAGCGCGACTCATCGCTGAGCAGGTAGATAACCAGCGGGCTCACCTCGTTGGTCTCGGCTGCGCGGCCAACTGGAATTTGCCCGAAGCCTCGTTTGAGGCCAGCTGTCATGGGCGTATTCACCGACCCCGGGTGAATCGAGTTCACCCGGATGCCCATGTCGCCTAGATCCAGCGCGGAAGTTTTCGTCAGCCCCTGCACGCCCCATTTGGAAGCGGAATACGATGCCCGATTCTTGAAGCCGGTCAGTCCGGCAATCGAGGAAACGTTCACAATCGAACTCGTGGCATGCTCCTTCAGTGCGGGCACGGCGGCTTTCATCCCGTAGAAGTTGCCCGTGAGGTTGATGTCGATGGTCCGCTTCCAATCTTCGAGGGTCGCCTCCTCCACCGAGCCCCTGGAGCCAATTCCGGCATTATTGACCAGTCCGTGCAATGCGCCGAAGTGGACTCTGGCACCTTCGACGGCTCGCAGCCAGTCGTCGAAGACGGTGACATCCAGTTCGGCATAGCGAGCGACCGTTTCGCCGTGGGCGTCGTTCAGCTCCTCGGCCAAGGCGCGGCCGGCTTCATGGGCGATGTCTCCGATCACGACGCGGCCTCCTTCGTGGCAGATGGACCGGGCGTGCTCGGCGCCCATTCCGCTGGCTGCCCCGGAGATCAGGATGACTTTTCCGGCGAGTCGCCCCGGGGTTGATTGCCTGTGTTGCTTTGCCATGATGGCTCCTAATTTGGTGGTAGTTGATATTTGCGGGACCGGCGTGGCGGCCTGCCGTCTTCGATGGTTCGATGTTGCCGTTCGAGCTATGAGTCTGGTTCGAGTCCGCTGGAACTCCGAAGATGTTACGCGTTCGTTCCCGGGACTAATTTTTCTATAAAGACAGTTTGACTTGGACTTTTTCCTGAACCTTTCCTGCTGTCATGACGCGGGGCGAGCTGTTTGCGGACATCTTGAACTAAATTCTAGACGAACGTGTATGTATTGTGATTCAATGAACATATTCCGCAAAACAAATGATCCCCGTCACAGTTGATGGGCACCGGTTATGGAGGCCACGATGAGCCAGGACAATCTGCACTTCGGTATTTTCTGCCTGACAAATGTTCCCGAGTGGAGCACCGAACGCGAAGCAGTCCACAAGGGCATCGAACAGATCAACCTCGCCGACAAGCTGGGCTTCGAGGAAGCTTGGGTAGCCGAGCACAACGCCCGCCGCTACGGAATCATCTCTTCCGCGCAGATGATGCTCGCAACCGTGGCAGGCACAACGAAGAATATCCGCTTGGGCTCGGGTGTGACCCGTTTGCCGATGAACCACCCGCTGAAGACCGCAGAGGACTTCTCGCTGCTGGACGTCATCAGCGACGGCCGCCTGAACTTCGGCATCGGCAAGGCCTATGACCTGCTGGAATTCCAGGCCTACGACATCGACCCGGAAGAACGCGATGAGCGTTACCAGGAGTCCTTCGAAATCATCATGCAGGGCTGGAAAGACGGAAAGATCAACTACCAGGGCAAGCATTTCCAGGTCCCTGGCCGAGGCAACCAGACCGAAGAGATCCAGTTGATGCCGCGTCCGATCCAGGAACCGCATCCACCGGTGTACATCATGGTCTCGCAGACCGAGGAGTCGCTGCGCTACGCCGCCCGCGAAGGCTTTGCCTTCGTGCTGGGGCAGATGCCTACCTGGGAGCACATGGCCCATCTGGTCAATGTCTACCGCGAAGAGGCCCGCGCCGCCGGATACAGCTACGACGCCATCGACGCGAATATCGCCCGCTCCTCGCAGCTCAAGGCCATCCACGTATCCGAGGACCGCGCCACCGCCGCCAAGGAATACGAAGAAGGCCTGATGTGGTACCTGAGCATCCTCAGCAACCGCGCCAAGGTCGGCCTGGGCCTGACCGAGCTCAGCTTCGATGACTACGTCGAGAAGGGCGCCATCCTGCTTGGCTCCTCGGATGACGTTGCGCAGCAGCTGGAAGACTACAAGAAGGTCACCGGCATCGGCGGCCTCGTCGGCTGGTTCGACGCCGGAAGCCAGCCGCAGGAGCAGGTCCTGCGCTCGATGACCAAGTTCGCCACTGAGGTCCGCCCCCAGCTGACCTCCCGCGATTCAACCGTTGAAACCGCACGGGCCTAAGGACAACACCATGACGACCATGACTGCAGACCCGCGCGTGGGTCCGAGCGAGTACAAAGAAATTATCGATGCGCTCATCGAGTTCATCGAAAAGGCCGTTGTGCCCATCGAGCAGGAGCACGCGGAATTCCTCAAGGACGAAGTCAACATCTTCGACTCGCGCGGCTTGATGACCGAGAAGTACAAGCAGATCAACCAGCAGGTGCGCGAGCTGTCCGCCGAAGCGGGCTTCTACACGCTCTACAGCGCCGAGTCCCTCGGCGGCGCGGAGCTTCCGGCCGCGGCCATCGTGGAAATCCAGGAGGCCCTGCACCACCGCTACGGACCGGAGCGTTCGCTGATCCACGAATCGGTGATCCCCTCCCCGTTCACCAACGGCCTGAGCCCGCTGCTCCTGCAGCTGCAGGAAGATGTCCTGGCACCGCGCATCGACGCGATCCGTGCCGGAACCTCGACCCTGTGCTTCGCGTTGTCCGAGCCGGATGCCGGATCCGACGTCTACAACCTGAAGACCCGCGCTATCGCGGTGGATGGCGGCTGGGTGATCAACGGCCAGAAGCAATGGATCTCCAATGCGGCCCACGCCAAGCACGCCTTCGTCTTCGCGGTCACCGACCCGGAGGCGGTGGCCAGCCGCAGCGGCGGGATCACCTGCTTCTTCGTGGACACCGATTCCGCCGGGTTCTCGGTGGATGCCGGCATCCCGATCATGGGCAAGCGCGGTTCGAACGCCACGATCCTTTCCTTCACCGATTTGAAGGTCACCCCGGAGCAGATCATCGGCGAGGAAGGCAAGGGGCTGAACCTGGCCATGGGCGGCATCAGCCGCGGACGCGTGACCATGTCCGCCACCTGCATCGGTGTCGCCCAATGGGCGCTGGACCAGGCCCTGGAATACTCCAAGACCCGCAAGACCTTCGGCAAGACCATCGGCCAGCACCAGATGATCCAGTCCAAGCTGGCCGAGATCGCCCGCGACATCTACCTGTGCAAATCGGCCGTGCAGCGCACCGCCGCCTTGCTGGACGCCGGGTTCCCGGCGATCAAGGAAACCTCCATCATCAAGTTCTCCTGCACCGAGATGCTCAGCCGCGTCGTGGATGAGGTTATGCAGATCCATGGCGGCCTGGGGCTGACCAACGAACTGGGCCTGGAAGGCGCCTACCGCTTCGCCCGCACCTTGCGCATTCCGGATGGAACCAGCGAGATCCAGCGCCGCACGGTGGCCAAGCGGCTATTGGCAGGAGATACCAAGCTGTGAGTGCTGTGCGAACCAGTCTGGTATCCGTCAGCACCGAGCAAGGGGTCCGCACGGTGGTCCTCGACCGCGCCGAAGCGCGCAATGCGCTGAGCCCGGATCTGCGCGAGGACCTGCGTCAGGCGCTGCTTGAAGCCAACGATGACCAGGACGTGCGCGCCATCGTGATCACCGGGGCGGGGGAGAACTTCTGCGCCGGCGGAGACGTGAAGCGCATGGGCAAGAACACCCCGAGCAACGGCGCCGCACGCATTTCGCTGGGGCGCGAACTGGTGGAGCTGATCCGCAACCTGAAGAAGCCGACCATCGCCGCGGTCCAAGGCCACGCGGTGGGTGCCGGGTTCGGACTGGCGCTGGCCACCGACATCATCCTCGCTTCGGAGACCGCCAAATTCCAGTTCGGATTCATCAAGCGCGGACTCGCGCCCGACAGCGCGGTGCCATTCCTGCTGTCCCAGCAGATCGGCAACCGCAGAACCCTGCACTACGCGATGACCGGCGAAGTGATCAGCGGCGAGCAGGCCGCAGACCTGGGAATCGCTTCGAAGGTGATCGGCAACGGCAATTTCTCCGAAGAGGTGGCGGCGTTCGCCAAGAATTTGGCGGACGGTCCCACCGCAGCCTATTTCGCTACCCGCAAGGTCGTGCAGGCCTCGCACAACATGACCCTGGCCCAGGCCTGGGAATTCGAGTCCTTCGCCTCGGCGGTCACCTCGACCACCGGCGATCACAAGAACTCGGTTGCCGCGTTCAAAGCCAAATCCAGCTATGAGTTCCAAGGAGAGTAAGACAGATGACTGAAGTAATTTCCGATACCCAGGTCGTGCTGGTTGAGCGCGATGTCGAGAAGAAAACCGCGATCCTCTCCCTGAACCGCCCGGAGAAGATCAACGCCTTCAACAACGCGCTGCTCGAAGGGCTCATGTCCGCGCTGTCGGAATTGGCGGATGATGACGAGATCTCGGTGGTGATCCTGCGCGGCAGCGGGAAGAACTTCAGCGCCGGGTACGATGTGGTCTCCGGATACGGTTCGAAGACGGCCTATGAGGACTGGCGCAATCTCCAGGAGAAAATCGACCTGTGGGAACGCGTCTACCGTTTCCCCAAGCCGCTGATTGCAGCTATCGAAGGGCACTGCCTGGGCGGAGCGACCATGCTGGTCTCCTGCAGCGATCTGGTGATCGCCTCCGAGACCGCGAACATCGGATGGCCATCGATTCCATTGGGCGGCGGGCTGCTCTCTCCGGTATCGCTGTGGCATATCGGCATGCGCAAGGCCAAGGAATTGTCCTTTATCGCGGGCAATTCAATGAGCGGCATCGAAGCCGCGGAGCTGGGCTGGGCCAACAAGGCCGTGCCGGAAGGAACCGCGCTGGAAAGCGCAAAGACCATGGCCGGCCGCGTGGCCAAGACCCCCTTGGATTTGCTCTACCTGAAGAAGCAGGCCTTGAACAAGGTGTACGACCGCCAGGGCTTCGTGGAATCACTGCGCGCAGGTGCGGAATGGGATGCCATTTCGCATACGGCCGACTCGATCGGCGAGGTGAAGGCGCTGATGAAGGACAAGGGCCTCAAGGGAGCAATCAAGCACTTCAGCCAGTCCTAGAACTCAACGATCGGATTAGGGAAAAACAATGTTTTCACGCAAGTATTTTGCCGGCGCGCTGTCCATGCTCGCCGTGGCAGCGCTGGGATTGACCTCATGCGCCGGGGGTCTGAACTCCTCCGGCGGCAACGAAGATCGTGCCGGTGGCGCAGGTATTGCCCCAGGCGCGACGAAGGAGCAGTACATCGCTGCCTTTGAAGATATTGAGCCGATCACCCTGGACTTCCAGTATTCCAGCACCAACCCCAAGTCCTTCTCGGCCCAACGAGATCTGAAATGGGCTGAGTCCGTGGAGGAATGGTCCGGTGGCAAGGTCACCATCGAATCCCATGCGGCCGGGGCGATCGCGAAGCCAACCGAGGTTCCCGGGGCGCTGCAGGATGGCCGATTGGACATCGCGCATTACTACACCACCTATGAACCGCAGGAAATGGCCGCCTTCGTGGACATGTCCACGTCGCTGGTCCAGCTTCCCAGCAGCCCGGTGGTCGGCGAGTTCGTCTCGCACGCGGTCATGATGGAGGTAGGCTTCAATACCCCCGAGGTCATGGCCAACTACGAGGACCGCGGTATGCACGTCTTGCACCCGGCCAACCCCAACGGCAACACCTCGGTGATCTGCCGGGAAGACCAGCAAGAACCCGCGGATTGGGCCGGCTCCCAAATCCGCGGCAATGCGGCGGCCCACGAAATCCAGGCCAAGGCGCTGGGCGGCGTGTTGACTTCCGTGGAACTGGCCGAAACCTATGAAGCGCTGGAACGCGGCGTGCTGAACTGCTCGCTGCAGTCAACCGCAACCGCTGTCTCCGTGGGCTGGCTCGAAGTCGCTCCGTTCATCAGCATTCCGAAGGACGCCAGCTTCGCTCCGGGCGCAGGCGCCCTGGTGGCCGGCTCCTCCTGGGAGGGGCTGCCGCTGCTGGTGCAGCAGCTGATGTTCGACCGCATGGAGGGCTACGTGGCCGGCGAGGACTTCAACGCCATAGCCAGCTTGAAGATCGCAACCGAGACCGCCGAAGAGCAGGGTGGCAAGCTGGACTACCTTGACGCGAAGAGCGAGGCCGCGATCGCGGAATCCAACAAGGAACTGCTGGCGCAGGTCGAGAATTCCAAGAACCTGGACGGCAAGGCCGTGAACGCAGCGGTAGCCTCGTCCATCGAGAAGTGGACCGGCATCGCCGAAGAGCTGGGATACGGGGAAAAAGGCGAAGTCACTGAATTCACCGATTGGTACGAGGGCTCGGTGGATCCCGCTGACCTGGAATACTATGAGCCCTTTGCCGAGCGCGTATACAACGAGATCATTCTTCCGCAACGACCCGAGTAGCGGCAGCTTGCCCGGCAAGACGTAGCCTATTGACCAACGTCCTCCCGGAGGCCGGACCATCCTTATCCGACCTCCGGGCTCCCACCCACTACCTCGATTTCCAGAGAGGACCAAGACGATGATTACCACATTCACCGGGGAACTTCCTGCCGACCGCCTGGGCGCGACGCTGATGCATGAACACGTCTTCGTGCTGAACGCCGAGCTGTTCCTGAACTACCCGGGCCAGTTTCCAGCAGATGACCTGGTTGACCGCGCGGTGGAGTATTTGAATGGGGTCAAGGCCAACGGCATCGACACCATTGTCGACTTGACCGTGATGGGCAATGGCCGGAACATCCCCTTGGTCAAGCGCGTAGCCGAGCGCACGGAGATGAACATCATCGCGGCCACCGGCTGGTACACCTTCCACGACGCGCCGACCTTCGCCACGCTCAATGGACCCGGCCGCCTGCTCGGCGGAAGCGATCGGCTGACCGAGCTCTTCATCCGCGATATCCGCGATGGCGTCGATGGCACCGGAGTCAAGGCCGGGGTGCTGAAGTTCGCCACGGACCACTACGGCTTCTCCGAAGGCGTCTTGAACGTCATGCAGGCGGTGGCCGATGCCCATCTGGAAACCGGGGCACCGATCTTCACGCACTCGAACCCGAGCCAGCGCAACGGCCTGGACCAGCAGGACTACCTGGCCTCGCGCGGAGTCGACCTGGGTGGCGTGGTCATCGGCCACTGCGGAGACAGCGAAGACCTGGACTACCTGAAGCAGATTGCGGACCGCGGGTCCATACTGGGCATGGACCGCTTTGGACTGGACTCCAAGCTGCCCTACGAAAAGCGGCTGCACGCCGTGAAGGAACTATGCCAGCAGGGCTATGCCCAGCAGGTCGTCATCGCCACCGACTCATCGGCCTACTCCATGAACTTCCCGGATGAGGCGCGTGCCGAACGGCTGCCGAAATGGCGAGCCAGCGAAATCATGGACAGCGTCGTCCCCGATTTGCGGAACCTGGGCGTTTCGGACTCGGACATTGATCAGATGATGCTCGCCAATCCACGTCGAATCCTCGGGAGCGCACAATGAAATCAGGAGAACTAGCCATGGCAAAGATCGATGCCTTTGAATTCCGCCGGGTGCTGGGGGCTTTCCCCACCGGAGTTGTCATCGTCACCGGAATGGACGACGCCGGGCAGCCCCTGGCGATGACCGTCGGGTCCTTCGTTTCGGTGTCCTTGGAGCCAGCCTTGGTCGGCTTCCTGCCAACCAAGACTTCGTCCTCATGGGCCGCATTGCAGAACCGCACGAGCACACGATTCGGCATCAACGTGCTGGCCAGCGACCAGGAGGATCTGTGCCGAGCGGTGGCCTCGCGCAAGACGGATAAGCTCGAAGGCTTCGAATGGGAGCTGTCCAAGAACGGCAGCCCGATCCTGACCGACTCGGTCGCCTTCGTCGACTGCGAGATGCAGTCGGTATCCGACGCGGGGGACCACGACTGGGTGATGGGCAGCGTGCTGGATCTGTTCACGCTCAGCTCTAGTTTGCCCTTGCTCTTCTACCGCGGAGGCTACGGCTCGTTCGCGCCCGGTTCCATGGCCATCAGCACCGACATCCCGGTCAAGGTCTTGAGCCAGCTGGACCTGATCCGTCCGCATATGGAACGCCTGGCGGCCGAATTGGTTGCCGAGGTGAGCATCATGACACGGGTGGAGACCGAACTGATCAACGTCGGGTCGGCAGGCTCTTCCACCCGCCAGGGCCGCTCCAGCCGGGTGGGCATCCATGTGCCATTCATGCCGCCGATCGGCGGAGTCTTTGCGGCGTTCGGGGGGCCGGAAGCCGAGGCCCAGTGGCTCGCGCAGGGTCATCCGGACGCCGACCCGGCGCTGCAGACGCATTTCGAGGCAGGCCTGGCCAAGGTCCGCGAACGCGGCTACGCTGCCGGGATCGGACATGAACGCGGCAGCGGCATCGAGCATTCGGCACAGATTGCCTACGGCGGACGGGATCCCGAGGCGCGGCAGCGGCTCATGGCGGTTGTCAACGACGCCGCCGAGACGTTCAACGCCGCGGATGTCACCCATGAAGGTGAATACGAATTCCATTCGGCCACCGCCCCGGTCTTCGATAAGGACGGAGCGTGCTTGTTCTCGATGACCGTCTGGGGATCGGACGGCCTGACTCGCGGGTCCGATGTCGTGGCCACCGTGGAACGGCTCAAGCTCGCCGCGGACGCGGCAAGCCAGGAACTCCAGTTCCGCTCCCGCTAAAAGCCTCCAGTAAAGGTAGAACTCGTGCTGAAATCATTTTCCAATCTCATCGTCCTTGAACTCGGGCATATCTACAACGGCCCATACTGCGGTTTGCTGTTTGCCCACCTGGGCGCGGAAGTCATCAAGGTAGAGCCGCTGGGCGGCGAACGCCTGCGCACTCGTGCCCGCGGAGACGCGGACCCGCAGGAATTTGTCATGCTCAACTCCAATAAGAAGAGCATCGCCTTGGATCTGAAAAGCGATGACGGCAAAGAGACCTTCCTGAAGCTGGTCGACCGGGCCGACGTGCTCATTGAAAACTATGCGCCAAATACCCTTGAACGTCTTGGCCTGGCACTTGAATCGCTGCTGGAACGCAATCCCCGCCTAGTGATTGCTTCGGGCAAGGGCTATGGGAGCAGCGGACCATACTCGAAGATGCCGGCCATGGATCTGACGGTCCAGGCAATGTCCGGCGCAATCGGCACCACTGGCTTCGCAGACGGGCCTCCGGTTAAGTCAGGACCGGCCTTTACGGATTTTTCTGGCGGCATCCATCTGTTCGGCGGCGCGATGGCGGCCCTGTTCGACCGGACGCTTACCGGCGCGGGGCAAATCGTGGAGGTGTCAATGCATGACACCATCTATCCCATGCTGACCTCTGCGCTCAGCGCGCTGTACAACCAACCCGGCGATCAGCTGCCCGAGCGCACCGGCAACCAGCACTCCGGGCTGGCCATTGCTCCATACAACGTCTATCGCGCGGCCGATGGCTGGCTGGCGATTATCTGCGCCTCAGATAATCACTGGACCCGCTTGGCCAAGGCGCTGGATTTCGCCGAGGCCATCGAGGAACCGCGCTTTGCCGATCCGGTGAGCCGGGCGGAGCATATGGAAGAAATCGACGCGCTGGTTACTGGGGCCACCAGCAAGCTGACCCGCGCGGAGATCTCGGATCTGCTGGGCAGCGCCGGAGTTCCCTTCTCCCCGGTCAAGACCCTGCGGGAGGTTGACCAAGACCCGCATTTAATCGAGCGCGAAATGATCCGATTCATCGACCATCCGGAAAACGGACGGGTACCGGTAGTCGGCAATCCGCTGAAGATGTCCACCCAGCAACCGGGAGCTGCTTTAAGCGTCGCGCCCAAGGTCGGGCAAGACCAAGCTGAGGTGCTGGGCAGGCTCTTGGGCATGAACGAACGCGAGGCCGAGGCCCTGCGCACGGTTCCATTAGGGCTTTAGATGCTAAAGGCTAATGAAAACTGGCACAATTTAGCTAAATTGACTTCAGCTTGAAGGATGAAGACCATGCAAACCGAAGCACCCGTAGAAGCGGACAGCGGCCCCAAGAGCGAGGCAAGGCAGGCTGAAGTAGCGCTGTTCCTGGACGCGTTGAGCCGTTGGACCGATGTCAAGTCAAAAGCGGCCCCAATCTACAAGCGCGGCATCAACACCCGAGCGCAGATCGTGGAAGCTTCCCGTAGCGTGTTCGTGCGACTGGGCTACATTGACAGTTCCGTCGAGGACGTATTGCTTGCGGCCGGGATCTCCCGCGCTACGTTCTATTCGCATTTCCGCAGCAAGAAGGCAGTCTTCGCAGCAGTAGTGGAAGAGCACGTGCGTGGGCGGCTTTCGCAAACGAATGTCACCAATGTGGACAAGTCGGACTATCGCGCACGAGTTACCGAAACCATCGAACGTTTCGTGAATAACTACACCAATACGCAGGACCTTTCCATGGTCATCGAGCAGGTGGCGCACTATGACGAGGAATTCCGTACTATTCGCTTGGTGATCAGGGACTTGTTCGTCGACCGCATCGCACGGGGGATCCGCCGCCAGCAGGCCGCCGGGAATGTCCCGGAGGAACTCAACGCGCGCGAATCGGCCACCTTGATCCTGGCGATGATGACCAATATTGCGCAAGTGGAAATTGGCTGGAAAAAGAAGAAGCCTACGCCGGAGCTGATCGAATTGATGACCAACTTCTGGTGCGCCGGAATCGGCCTCAAGGATCGCTGAAAACACGAAGAATTGACCGGTCCGGCAGCATGCCGGCCAGCAGGTAAGGATTGACCATGAAACTCATTGTCCTAGTCAAGCAAGTTCCGGATACCGGTGAGACTCGGTGGCTCAACCTTGAAACCGGCATCTTGGATCGGGCCGCGACCGAAGCGATCCCGGATGAGATTACCGAACGCGCGCTCGAATGCGCCTTGCGCCTGAAAGACGAGGACAGCAGCACCGAGGTCGTGGTTCTCACCGTTGGCGCTCACGAAGCCGAAAAGACGTTGCGCAAAGCGATGTCCATGGGTGCTGACCGCGCTATCCAGGTCGTAGATAACGCTTTGGAGGGTTCTGACATGCTGCAGACAGCCAAAACCCTGGCTGCTGCCATCAAACGAGAAGGATTCGATATCGTTCTCGCAGGAAACCAGTCCACGGATGGCAAGGGCGGCATGGTCCCGGCGATGGTTGCCGAGTTGCTGGAAGTGCCGCTGCTCAGCGACCTGTCCAGTTTCGCCGTGGCCGACGGCCAGGTCAGCGGATCGGTGCGCACTGAGCAAAATGAGCTGCAGCTCTCGGCCAGCTATCCAGCCGTCGCCGCAGTCACCGAACGTGTAGCGGAAGCGCGCTTTCCAACTTTCAAGGGCATCATGGCGTCCAAGAAGAAGACCCTGGAGAAGGTTGCGCTGGCGGATTTGGGCATCCAGGCCGGTCCAGCCTATGCACCGCAACGCTCCGTCATGGTCTCCGCCGTGGCGGCGCCTCCGAAGCAGACCGGTCCGAAACTCAACGATGACGATGAATCAGTCGGCAAGCTCGTTGATTTCTTGGAATCCAAGCACCTGCTCTAGGGCGGCGTCCAGCTACCTGAAAACTTCTGAACTCCGAGGAAAAAATGTCGAAAATTCTTGTAATGGCCGAGACCGCCGCCGACGGCAATCCGCTCGGCAGCGTGGCCGCCCTGATCGGTGCCGCAGCTGCCGTGGGCGAGCCAATCGTGGTGGCACTCAGCAGCGAAGCGAATGCCGGGATCATCGGCGAGAAACTGGGCGAGCTGGGCGCGGCACAGGTCATCGTCGGAACCCTCTCCGCTGAGCGAGCCCACCGGTTTGCCACCGACGAGGTGGCATTGCTGCAGCAGTGCATTGTCCAGCAGGCGCCGTTGGGCGTATTCCTGGATGGTTCCGTGAGCGGTCGCGCGATCGCCGGACGACTGGCCGCGCGCCTTGGCTCGTCGGTATCAGCCGACGCAATCGATGTGGCGTTGGAAGAGGGGGAGATCATCGCCAAGCATTCGGTCTTCGGCGGAGACTTCGTCACGGAATCAACGGTCGAGGGCGGCACCATGATTGCGACCCTGCGCTCGGGAAGCATTTCCCATCGGGCCGCGCCGCTTGAGCCAAGCGTGGAGATCATCTCGGTTCCGGAATCATCCCAAACGGGAGCGCACGTGGTCAGCTCGAACGAGATTGCCCACGACGGCGGACGCCCGGCCTTGAACATCGCCCCGGTGGTGGTATCCGGAGGCCGAGGAGTTGCCTCCAAGGAGAACTTCCACCTCGTGGAACAGCTGGCGGACGTCTTCGGCGGGGCCGTGGGCGCGTCACGTGCGGCAGTGGATGCCGGCTATGTTCCGCAGAGCTACCAGGTGGGACAGACCGGTGTGGCAGTATCACCTGACCTTTATATTGCCTTGGGCATTTCGGGAGCCATTCAGCACCGTGCCGGCATGCAGACGGCCAAGACCATTGTGGCCATTGACAAAAATGAGGACGCACCAATTTTTGAGATCGCCGACTTCGGCATCGTCGGAGACTTGTTCTTTGTAGTTCCTCGGATCGTAGACGAAATCAACGCCCGCAGGAACTAGCAAGAACTGAACAAGTACCCAAGCTGGGAACTTGAACGATTTGGCTGTGAATGCGAATAGTAATGGAGCGAAACGCGTGAATGAGATCGGAAACCCGGTACGCCAGAAACGGCGCATGGCTGGAATCCCTCCGCTGGCCCCGGACCTAATCCGCAATGGCGGAGAAGCACCGATGCGCAAGGACATCGAAGCACAGCCGCAGCCGGAGCCTTCAAGTTTCCAAGCCCAGGAGGATCTCGTTGCCGGCAAGCCTGCGCACGCCGAAACCGCTGCAACTCCTCCGGCAGGCGGCAACCGCCGCCGCATGGCGGGCGCGTCAAATGCGCCGTTGCTTGTTTCCTCCTCCGCACCGTACGGAACGGCCACGGCCGTCTCCACGAATAGTCCTGCCGCTGAAAACGCCCAGCCACCAGCTCGCACGGAAATTGACGCTGCTGTTTCTCATGATCAGCTCCGGGAAGTTCCCAGCAAGGATCAGGGCTCGGCCCTTAATAGAGGCCGGCGCATGCCTGGTCCATCGACGGTGCCGGTAGTTGTCGCGCTGCAAGAATCCAGGCCGGCAAACGAACCGGCGAGCGTGTCATTCAACCAGCAGATCCCTGCAGCAGCCAGCAACCGTGCTGCTGGCGAAGCATCCTCGGTTCCGGAACGGCAGCGCCTGCGCCAAGCATCGCAGCCCGCGTCCGACGAATACGCCCAACGTGCCTCCGCTGAAATTGCTGATGGCAAGCGCGAGCCCGCTCAGCGCTCGGCGAAGAGCTTGGCATCGGAAAATTCCACGGGCTCCGCAAATGCTTTAAATGGCGATGTGAACCTGGATTCTCGAAATGCCAGTAAAACACCGTCCAAATATGCCAAGCGCGGTCTGCAGATTGGCGGGCTTCTGGCAATCGCTGTCATCGCAGTCCTTGCCGCTCAGTGGCTGCGTTCCACCTCCTCGGTCCAAGAATTCATCGCAGCATACCCAGGACATGCGAGCCAGCCGATTTCTACGCCTGAGGGCATTCCTGCCTGGCTCGGGTGGCAGCACTTTCTCAATATGTTCTTCATGGTCTTGATTGTGCGTTCAGGATTGCAAGTGCGTCTGCAGAATAAGCCACCGGGGTTTTGGACGGCCAAGAAACGTTCCTTCTTCTCCCCGGGAAATCAGCCGCCGAAGAAGATCTCGATTACTCAATGGCTGCATCAGCTGCTGGACGTGGCGTGGGTGGTCAACGGGTTGCTGTTCGTTGCTGCGCTATTCATCACCGGTTTCTGGATGCGCATTGTCCCAACTAGTTGGGATGTTTTTCCGAATATGGCCTCCGCCGGCCTCCAATATCTTTCATTGGACTGGCCCGAAGAAAACGGTTGGATCCACTACAACGCATTGCAGGTGATGGCCTACTTCATCACGGTGTTCGTCGCAGCGCCGCTGGCAATCATTTCAGGTGCACGCATGTCTACCTGGTGGCCTGCGAAGAATGAGAAACTCTCAAAGCTTTACCCCATTGAATTGGCGCGAGCTGTACACATTCCGGTCATGGTTTACTTTGTCGCTTTCACTCTTGTTCACGTCTTCCTGGTGTTTTTTACCGGTGCGCGCCGAAACCTCAATCACATGTTCACGTCCCGAGACGTAGCTGATTTCTGGGGATTGGTGGTCTTCGGAATCTCGGTGGTAGCCGTCGCCGCGGCATGGTTCCTAACCAGTCCCATGTTTATCCGCCCAATTGCAGGAGCCATGGGCAAGGTTTCAAAGAACTAGGCTAACGAGGTCATAAGGGATCTTCACGGTATTCAACCGTGGACTGGCTTCCATTGCCGGATTCAACCCAGCCGAAGTAGGTTCCGTCTTCTTCGCCGCCTAAATCGTTGCCAAAATCAGGGCTCTCGGTTCCACCCAAGAAGCTGCGAGTGAACGATGCCGTGTCACCCATGAGTTCTTCAGCTGCAGCGACCAAATGTGCATCTTGCGGTACTACCCCAGCAATGGCTGCGGCAAGAATCGCTCGGCGCACCAGTTCACGGGTGAAGGACGCGGTAGTTCCTTCGATGGTTTCGGCCACTGACTCAACGGTTTCCGGGGCAATGTTTAGTTTCGCTCCGTAGAGGTTGATCAATGCCTTGCGACCGTCGAAGTCGGGACGGGGGATTTCCATAGCGAGGTCGATGCGCCCGGGACGTTGCACCAAAGCGCGTTCCAAGGATTCCACACGGTTGGTAGTTAGCAGGAAGGTTACATCTGCGTCCGACGCCAGTCCGTCCATGGCGTCCAGGACTTCAAAGAGCAATGGCTGTGGGCCGTGTCCGAAGCTGCGGTCCTCGGCAATCAGATCGCAATCTTCAAGCACGACGATGGCTGGCTGCAGGGCGCGGGCCATCTCCGAAGCGTGCGATACCAATGGCAGCGTATTTCCGGTAAGCAAGATGACCGTGTGCTCGGTCGCCTTTGCCGACAGGTAGCGTACGGTGTGGGTCTTTCCTGTACCGGGAGGGCCGTACATTAGGACTCCGCGTTTTAGATGCGCGCCATGTGCCGCTAGGAATTCGCGGTGTTGTCCTACCCCTAGAACCTGCTCTTCAATGCGCTCACGGATACCGTTTGGAAGGATCAGCTCTTCGGTGGACATCTGCTTGCGGTGATGGAAGGTGACGCCGCCGGTCGACTCGGCATAGTCGCTGGTCTTAAATGAAATGACATGGCCACGGAAAATACTGGAAGTGCGCATGGCTTCGCGGAAGTCGACCAAGAAGAGATCGCCTGCTCGTGGGTCGGCGCTCAAGATCTCCAGACGCGCTTGGAGGCGGCCGTATTCCGGGTTCGCCTGACGTAAATAGACCGCGAGGGCCGAACCATGGATCTTGAACAGGTGAATGCCTGAACCTAGGAATCGTTGCTGCTCACCTGGGCCGACGGGGAGAGACGTGTAATCAGGTTCGCCGATAATTCCGCGTTCGCCGTTCGGGTCCAAAAGATCCGAGAAATCTGCGTGATGGCGTTGCTGGCCGCTGACGCCTATAAGCGACGAATTTTCGTCTGCGGCCACGAGCTCATCGAGGACTATGTTGGCATCGGCCAAACGGTGAGCACCGAAAGCCTCAACGATTAGCGGAAGCGATGCTGGTGCGACACCTAAATGCGCTTCGAGTGCAGCGGTCAATAATCGACCCACTCGATCCGGACGATTCTGCTCCGCCAGCTGAGCTATACGGGCGAAGGAAGTGATGAATGAACTCAAATCTGGATCCATGGCCTGAGCCTACCAGCACGTCAGGGCGACTTGGGAGTCCTTATCTCGCGATATTTAGCGTTAGAGAGCTCGTGACCGAAAGCATAGTGGTTTGATTGACGCGTCATCGACACTTGGTCCGATTCGGAGTAGCGTCCTTGGTATAGGGCCAACGGAAATCCCGTGACCATCTTGGAGCAGAAAGTGAGTTCACCATGGCTCAGTATGATGTAGCAGATCGTTCGGCAGTCGTCACCGGGGCAGGCTCCGGAATCGGCCAGGCTATCGCCATTCTTTTGGCTGCAAACGGAACCAAGGTCGTAGTTCAAGATCTAAACGCAGACGCGGCCGAGGCTACCGTGCAGGAAATCATGGCCAGCGGCGGCGAAGCCGTTGCAGTAACTGGAGATGCCAGCTCCTCGGAAGTTGTCGAGGAAACCATCAAGGCTGCCAACGCGATGGCCCCATTGAAGGTCGGTGTCAACAACGCCGGTATCGGCGGCCGCGCCGCCAAGGTTGGCGAGCTGACCGATGAGGACTGGGACAAGGTCGTGTCGGTGAACCTGAATGCGGTTTTCCGTGGCACTCGCGCCCAAGCGGTCGCCATGAGCGAGAACGGTGGCGGTTCTATCGTGAACATGGCTTCGATCCTCGGCTCGGTAGGCTTCGCCGGGAGCTCCGCCTACGTATCCACGAAGCACGCCGTGGTGGGCTTGAGCAAGACCGCTGCGGTTGAGTACGCCGCCGAAGGTGTGCGCGTCAACAGCGTGGCTCCGGGCTTCATCGACACCCCGCTGCTGCAGCAGATGCCTAAGGAAGCCTATGATGCTTTGGTTTCCAAGCACCCAATTAATCGCTTGGGCAAGCCCGAGGAAGTCGCGGCGCTGGTTGCCTTCTTGGCCAGTGATGCGGCGTCCTTCGTCACCGGCAGCTACCACCTAGTCGACGGTGGTTACACCGCAGTTTAGTCGAATTCACGAGATCTAGCGGCTTTGCAATCTGAACTGGATCGCTAGGGCAGGATTGGTTAGATCTGAGTCGCAGGCTGGACCGCAAGGGTGTGGCATCGATATTCCATCGGTGTCATACCCTTTTGTCGTACTCGATTAGTCAGGTTCCCTGACTGGAACTTACTTTGGGCTAAAGCTTGAGCATCTAGAAGACGAGCGGTGGGCAATTATTGAAAAATTACTTGGTAATTTTTACTAGTAAAAAACTGCTAAAAAATGACACCTGCGTGGGTGCGTAAGTTCATCTGTTATTTTCAATTGCGATGCACTTGACGCGTTCTGCCTTGAAAACTCAAGGTTCTTCAGCGAGCGAGACTGCTTCCGCGGAGTTGGCGCAGAGCGGCGAGAGTGAATGAAGGGCCAACAGCCCGCAAAACGTCAGATGCAGGCAATGGAGTAATTCTTGCCCTTGGCTTGCAAGCCTCTCCATAGGCATAGTAGGGTCAAAATTACTCGCGTTTGACCAATAGATCATCACTTTCACAAGGGGATACTTATTATGTCGACGCAAACTGTTTCCGCATGGGGTATGCGTAAATGCTTTTGCTCTTAGCTAGCTACTTCAACTAACCATGCCTGATGCGTCCTATTGCTGGATCCTTCGCACGAGCGATTGAATGCCAACTATTCATGAGTTTTCGTAACGTCATCCGCTTCTAAATGGACCTCAGCTCCTGACCTGCTGCTCGAATGAGCACCGCCCGCTGCGGCGCGCGAACGACTAGCCGTCACGCTTTTCGAACAATCGCCTGATTTTTCAACACGGCGTCCTCTCCCTAGCTTTTTGCGCTATTTTTACGGTCCGCAACCACCTGGGATAACTTGATTCTTAAACATATAATTGGTTGAAGATACTTAAAATAGCATGTCAGCTCCCAAGAATAAATTAGCGTCATTTTAAGAAAATAATAAGAACCACTTGCTTTTCAGCTCACTGCCAGCTTGGATGTTTCTTGGGGAAACCTTGGGGTTAGCGACCAATATGCCGAAAATATCAAGGAGTCTGTCTCGATGCGACGCACTGAGCGTGGAAAAAATGCACCAGCGATTAACGCTGGATGGTGGAGACGACCACTTGCGTTAGGAACAGTTTCATCCCTAGCGATCACGTCCTTCGGACTGCCAGCAATGGCAGACATCAACACATCACCAGATGACGCAACCGAATCTGCTGCCAGCATTATCGACCTGAGCCTTCTCGGCCAGGAACTCGCCGGCGGAGGGCAAACTCGGGCGCTATTCCCAAGCGGACCAGCAACCGACGAAGGCGCGCTAAACGCCTCGCTGCTTGGCGGCGAGATGCTGGACCTCGGCGGCCTGCAGCTACCAATCGACCAGATTATTGACTACGGTGAGCTCGGAGCCTTGCTTTCGCGCTCCACCGCAACCGATGCCAAGAATGGCGAAGCAATCACCGGTATCGCCGGTGCTGATGGTTCGGTAACACTGGACGGTCAAGCCGCGGACTTCGGAAACGCAAAGCTTGACCTGCTCTCGCTCTTCCGAGAGACCGGCGTTGACGGACTCACCGACGAGATCCTGAGCAAAGCCGAGCTGACCGCCGGAGTCGGTGGCGCTTGGGTGCAGGCTGTTGACGGAGAATTCCAGGACCCGGACGGAGTCGGCGGAGCCGGCCAGTACCGAGTTGCGGAAGCGAACCTCGAGCTTCAGTCCCCGGTGGTGGAAACCGTCGCCGGAACCCTGTACGAGCAGATCGGCCAGATCGATCAGCTCATGGAGGAGACCGTTGGCGGTCTTGGCGATCTGACCAGCATGATCACCAGCATCACCGACGCCTTGCCAGCGGGCGCAACCCTGGACTACACGATCGAATCGAATATGCAGGATGAGATCTTCGACGAGATTCTTGCTCAGCCGATCACCTCGAAGAATGAAATCCTCACCATCGATTTCTCCACCGGCCAGGTGTACATCGACCTTGACAAGGCTTATTCGGGAGAACGTCCAGAAGGCGTGGACCTGCCCGATGGCATCAACAACCAGAACCCGAACACGGAACTGATCAGCAACGAAATCTACCCGATCATCGCCGAATCGGTGCACGATCTGATGGAAGAAGTTGTCGCCATCGCCGTGAGCGCCATTGAGGGCGCACTGGGCAGTGTCACGCTGAACCTCGAAGCCGGAGTTTCGGCGCTGGGCAATACCGCCACCGCCAACTGGAGCGTCAACCTCATGGGCGACGCGCAGCCAGTGGTCTGCGAATCCGAAGGCTTGGGCGGCGCGGCTTTGTGCGCCACGCTGGAGACCGCAATTAACACCGTGGTGGGACCAATCGTCCAGACCGCGCTGGTGCCAATCCGCGATTACATCCTTTCCGACGGTGGCAAGGCCATCTTCGAAACGCTCTTGACCGACCTGAAGACCGGCGCCATCACGCTGCCGATCCGCCAGTTGCTTGAGCCGGTCTTCACCCTGCTGTCCCAGGTCATTTCGGTGCAGCTGAACCGCCAGGACGTCACCACTGCTGTGGGCCCAGACGGTGAAGTCACCGAGAGCCTCGAAGTTTCCGCATTGAGCCTGGGACTGCTGCAGGCAGCGGATGCCGGGCGCCTGAACTTCGGCACCGCCGGCGTGCGCATCGATGCGGTTGAAGATGCCATCACCCCGGCATTGACCGTTGATCCCACCGCAATTGATCCAGGGCAGTCCACCAACGTCACCGGCACCGGCTTCACCCCCGCAGGTGACGTCCAGATCCAGCTGACCGACGCAGAGGGTAACCCAGTAGGCGAGGCGATCACCGTTCCGGCCGACGAAGCAGGAAACCTGCCGGAGACCGCACTGCCCGTTCCGGCAGATGCAACTCCAGGGGAATACAACGTGGTGGCCACCGACGTCACCACCGGCACCCCGGTGCAAGGCCCGTTGACCGTCAACGATCCGGGACAGACCCCGGAGCCAGGCAACGGGATCATCGGTGACACCGTATTCGCCGACGCCAATGCCAACGGTATCCAGGATGCCGGTGAAGCAGGAGTTCCCAACGTCACCGTGAACCTGTTGGATGCCTCGGGCACCGCGGTTCCAAACGAAGACGGAACGCCGCGCAGCACGACCTCCGATGATCAGGGCAAGTACTCCTTCGGAGAACTTCCTGCCGGTGAATACATTGTTGAGTTCGTCGCTCCGGAGGGTTCGGTCTTCGCACCGGCCAACCAGGGTGATGACGACGCAGTGGATTCGGATGCTGCCGAGAACGGCCGCACCGAGGTTGTTGCACTGACCGCAGAGGTGCCAACCACCGACACGGTGGACGCCGGCCTGGTTGCGGATGACGCCGAAAACCCGGATACCCCAAGCATCACCGTTGACCCAACCGAAGTTCCTGCCGGGGACGAGACCACGGTCACCGGCGAAGGCTTCCAGCCAGATAGCACGGTCACCATTCAGTTGGAGGACGCCGAAGGCAATCCGGTCGGCGACCCGATCGAAGCGCCGGTGGACGCCGAAGGCAACTTCACCAACGCCCTGCCGGTCCCGGAGGATGCGGCACCTGGCGACTACCAGGTCGTAGTGACCGACGCCGACGGCAACGAAACCACCAACCCAATCACCGTCACCGACGCCGACGGCGCGGGCAACAACGGCGAGCTCGGTGACCGCGTCTGGCGCGACCTGGATGCCGATGGCATCCAGGATGCCGGCGAAGCCGGCCTGGCCGGCGTGAGCGTGAACCTATTGGATGCCGCCGGAACCCCGGTGACCGATGCCAATGGTGCACCGGTAACCGCGACCACCGACGGCAACGGCAACTACACTTTCACCGGTCTTGAACTGGGCGAATACAGCGTTGAGTTCGTCGCTCCGGAAGGTGCCTCGTTCTCTCCTGCAGCAGCCGGGGATGACCGCGAACTCGATTCGGACGCAGGTGAGAACGGACGCAGCGCGGTGATCGCACTGACCTCCGTTGCACCGGTGAACCTGAGCGTTGACGCCGGCGTGGTTGACGCTCCGGCGGTAGAGGACGCAACGGTTACCGTTGATCCGACCGAGGTGGCACCGGGCGAGGAAACCCAGGTGACCGGTGACGGATTCGCTCCTGATTCCGAGACCACGGTGCAGCTCACCGATGGTGAAGGGAACCCGGTAGGGGACCCGATCACGGTGACGACCGATGAGAACGGCCACTTCACAACCCCGCTAGCTGTTCCAGAGGATGCAGCTCCGGGTGAATACCAGATTGTTGTCACCGACTCCGAGGGCAACACCGACAGCACCCAGCTGACGGTGGGCGAACCGGATGATGGCGGCGAAACCCCTAATCCAGATGCCAATGGCGAACTCGGTGACCGTGTCTGGCGCGACCTGGATGCCGATGGCATCCAGGATTCCGGCGAAGCCGGCCTGGCCGGCGTGAGCGTGAAGCTGCTCGACGCTTCGGGCAACCCGGTCACCGACACCAACGGTGCCGAAATCACCGCGACCACCGACGACAACGGCTTGTACCGCTTCACGGGCCTGGTCTTGGGTGAATACACCGTCGAGTTCGCAGCCCCGCAGGATGCTTCGTTCTCGCCAGCAGGCGTGGGAGAAGACCGCGGACTCGATTCGGACGCCGGAGAGAATGGGCGTACCGCAGTGCTGACCCTCACCAGCGCAGCACCGGTAAATCTGGGTGTTGACGCCGGCGTGGTTGACGCTCCGGCAGTAGAGGACGCAACGGTAACCGTTGATCCAGCCGAGGTGGCTCCGGGCGAGGAAACCCAGGTGACCGGTGACGGATTCGCTCCGGATTCCGAGACCACGGTGCAGCTCACCGATGGCGAAGGGAACCCGGTAGGGGACCCGATCACGGTGACCACCGATGAGAACGGCCACTTCACGACCCCGGTAGCTGTGCCAGAAGACGCGGCACCGGGCGAATACCAGATTGTTGTCACCGACTCCGAGGGCAACACCGACTCCACCAACCTGGTTGTCGCGAATCCGGATGAGGGCAATGGCTCCAACCCGGGACAGCTTGGCGACCGCGTGTGGCGCGATGCCAACGGCAACGGCCTGCAGGACGAGGGTGAAGCCGGCCTGTCCGGCGTCACCGTCAAGCTGCTGGATGCCGAGGGCAATCCGGTCAATGACATCTCCGGAAACCCGAAGACCACCACCACCGACGAGAACGGTACCTACCGCTTCGCCGGGCTGACCATCCGCCAGTACATTGTCGAGTTCGACGCCCCGGAGGGTGCATCCTTTGCACCAGCTATGGAAGGCTCGGACCGCGCCATTGACTCGGATGCCGGAGAGAATGGCCGCACCGAAGTTGTCGCCCTGAGCCATGTCGCACCGATCAACAACGGGGTAGACGCTGGTGTGGTCGACGCTCCGGCCGCGGAGGAAGCCACCGTGACCGTTGACCCGGCCGAAGTGCAGCCGGGTGAAGAAACCCAGGTCACCGGCGAGGGCTACGCGCCAAACAGCGAGATTCGCGTGGTGCTCACCGACGGCGAAGGAAACCCGGTGGGGGATCCAATCATCTCCACCACCGATGACAACGGACACTTCAGCGTGGCGCTGATGGTTCCAGCGGATCGGGCACCGGGCCAGTACCAGGTGCAGGCCACCGACGCCGAAGGCAACGAAGACAGCACCACCTTGGTGGTTGTCGAAGGCAACGGCAATGGCGACGGATCCGGCAGCGGCTCCATCGGCGACTTCGTCTGGTTCGATGAGAACGCCGACGGACTGCAGTCCGAGGGCGAGCGCGGCCAGGGCGACGTGCGGGTGAACCTGCTCGACGCCGAGGGCAACGCGGTACTTTCCACCGAAGGCAACCCGATCACCACGGTGACCGGCGAGGATGGAATGTACTCCTTCGCAGGATTGAACCAGGGCCAGTACACGGTTGAATTCGTGGCACCGCAGGGCGGAACGTTCTCGCCTTCGGCCGCAGGGGATAACCGCGCAGTTGACTCGGATGCCGGCGACAACGGCCGCAGCGCCGTGGTCACCCTCTCGCAGTCCGCGCCAACCACCACCGAGGTTGACGCAGGCATCACCTTCCAGGATGGCGACTCGGAACTGAACCCGGAGTTCACCGTGAACCCCGACAATGCAGGTCCGGGCGACACCATCACCATCGATGGCGAAGGCTATGCGCCGAACACTCCGATCGTGATCGAACTGCGTGACAAGGATGGCAATGTCATCCACGAGATCGAGGTTGAAAGCGACGAGAACGGCGAGATCCACACGGAACTCGTCATTCCCGAGGACATCGAAGACGGTGAGTACCAGATCGTCACGGTTGACCCAGATGGCAATGAGGAGTCACGGAGCATCACGATCCGCGACACCCCAACCGACACCTGCGCAACCGAGACCGCGCTGAGCATCAACCCGACGCAGGTGAACCCGGGTGAGAACATCACCATCAACGGCACCGGCTACACCGAGGGTGAGACCATTACGGTAGAAATCACCGGCGTGGACGGCAAAACCATCGAGCTCTCCCTGGCCGAGGCCAGTGCCAAGGGCATGGTCGTCATCGACGAGAGCTGCGCCTTCGAACTGAAGGTGCAGATTCCAGAAGACGCCGAGGAGGGCACCTACACCGTCAACACGAAGGATGAAAACGGCAAGGTCCTGGACTCCGGCGAATTCCAGGTTGTTGGCAACGATGGCTCCGGGAACGACTCGGATAACGAGGGTTCGGACCAGAATGGTTCGAACGATAGCAAGGACAAGGATGGCCTGGCTAACACCGGTGCCGAAGTTGTCTGGTACTCGCTGCTCGGCCTACTGGCCGCCGCTGGTGGTGTAGTCCTGACCATGGCTGCACGTCGCCGCGGCCGGCAGAGCTAAGGAAATAAGCGGCTAAGCCCCGGACCGGCTGCTGGCAGCAGGTCCGGGGCGTAGCCCGCAAATATTTCCGCAAAGCCCTCACCCCGCTGGTGAGTGTCCAAAGAGATGGGGAACCCGGATGACCGGGTTCCCCATCTTGGCGCCTCGCCCCGGATAATGAACTGACAATAAACGCCTCGAAGTAAGAAGCCTTTGAAGTATGAGTGAGCTCGTGAATAAAAGCCTCTTGAGAACCGCCAGCTTGCTGGCCGGTGCAGCAGTGCTGGTGTCCTGCCAAAGCTCCTCGGCAGCAAATGACCAGAGCACCGCGGTCCGTGCGCAAGCAGATCAAGGCGTCACCTCGCGCGTGATCAGCGAGCTGTCCTGCTCCGAGGGGTCCGAAGCGCTTGGCCAAGACATGACCAGCGGCGCGAACTGGTCCATGTGCTTTTCCGTAGACATCAAGCTCGGAATGGTGCTGGAGAACGTCACCTTCACCCCGCCCAACGCCGAGCCGATGGAGATCATCGATTCGATGTCGCTGTCCCAGCTTGAAGTTCCCTACGATGACGGTGGCCGTTCGACATCGGATATCACCAGCGCCGGATTCGGCGGCGGAAATATGCACTCGCTGACCGAGATCGAATGCCCCGGAACACTGGTCAGCCACGGCATTCCCACCATCGGGGACGGCAGCAAATACGGCGAGATCGAATCGCGCCCGGTGCTTTGCAGCGATACCGTTGACGGCGGTCTCTCCTACCGCTCCGCCGAGGTGGGCCAGCTGCTGGCCAAACGCAAGAACGACTGGCAGCTTTCGACCGTGTCGAAGGTTGGCTGGTACGAGTACCTGAACCAGGTGACCTTCGGCGCCGATGGGAGCATCCGGCCGGCCTTGGGCGCCACCGGCGACCTGTCCCCGGTTGACTACAGCGACGCCGAGCATGGCGCCGCCGTGGGCGAAGGCGAGGAGCACCATGCCTCAAGCCATTCGCACAATGCCGTATGGAAAATCCATTGGGCCCTAGGCGGCACCGGTGCCCAGCAGGTCGAGCAGTACGATACCAAGGACACCAACGAGTCCGGGGAGCAGTCCCCAATCGTTGAAGGGAACTACACCAAGATCGGCGAGCCGGCCACGGCGCAGTGGACCGATGCGCGCTGGTGGAAAGTCTCCGCCCCCGGGATGCTCAATGCCGACGGGCACGTGATGTCCTATGAAATCGACATGGGGAAAACCGACGGGTTCAGCTTTATCGACGACGAGAAAAACCATGGGGCAGACGGTGAAACGGATTACGACGTGGCTTTCACCAACGCCGATGACTGCCACATCTATGCCACGTACAACCGTGGCACTTGCGGCCGGGGCGTCTTGGATTTCGTCAAGAATCAGTCCGGGGAGAAACTCCAAGATGTCGTGTCCTGGGTGGCGGTGGGCTACCACCACGTACCGCGAGATGAAGAGCAGTCACCCATGGAGGTGCATTGGCAGGGCTTCACCATGGTTCCCCGTGACCTGACCGCGCAGCGCCTCGACGTTCCAGAAGAACGCAGCGAGCTGAACGGCAGACCCGAGGACTGGCAAGGCCAGCTGCCGCCCGAGGGAAACTAACCGCCAGCGCCGGGAGTGTCCTCGGCCGGCCTCGAGGGGGCTCCCGACGCGCAGCCACCAGGACTGCGAAGTACTGAAACCAGCGCCTTGGGATTTCGATATCGGGTCGAAAGCAGATGACTAATTGTCGCCAGGCACTTCAAAGGACCTGGCGATGGTGGGAGACTAACGGTATGCGAGAGTCGTAGTTTCGCGGTGACCGCGAATTCGTGAATGCACGAGAGGCGAGGACCATGTCGGACAAAGACGTTTTGGATCAAGCAACCCGAGAAGCCAAATTATCGCAGCTGCCGCACTGGCGATATGTGCTGGGAGTTCTGCGCACTGCCTTCAAATGCCCCTCAGCTGCCGTGGCCTTGGAGTTCTTCGCCGAAATCGGCGCCTTGGCCGAAGAGGCCAACCATCATCCGGATGTGGATTGGCGCTATGACACCTTGTTCGTGTCACTGGTCTCGCATGACGTCGGGGGAGTATCGCTGCGCGATACCCAGCTGGCCGAAAAGATCTCCGAGCTCGCCGAGAAGCATGGAGCCCCGGCGAATCTGAATCTCATTCGGCCGGTGGAAATTGCCATCGATACCGATGACCGGGAACAGATCTCGGAAATCTGGCGCACCGCGCTGGGCTACAAGGAGCAGCACGACGGCAGCCTCACCGACCCGTACGGGCGTGGACCGGCGATCTGGTTCCAAAGCACCGATACGCCCAATGACAACCGATTCCATGTGGATGTCTCGGTGCCGCATTCCCACCATTGGGACATCATCGACGGGCTCAAGCTGGTCGGCGCCAGGCTGAATCACGACCATGCGCCGAACTTCGTGGTGGCCACGGATCCGCAGGGAAACAGGCTCTGCGTTTGCACCGAGATGGGCCGCTAGGCCGGCCTGCCCCCTCGCCGGTGGCCCTCGCCGTCGCGTGGCGGGGCACTGGTTTATTGGACGACTGCGCTATCGAGTTCTGACCGAAGTTGAGCGCGGCTTGAGCGCCGCTAGTTCATCAGGGTTTCGGCGGCAATGCGCATATGCTCGGCAATTTCCGCATTCACCGCAACACTGTCCCCGGCCTCGATGGTGTCGACCAGCTTGAAGTGTCGGGCGACATCCATGTTGCGCACCCCGCGCTCGAATCCACCGAACATGATGGACATGCGGATGGAACCTTCGAGCTGTTCCCAGGCGTGCAGCAAGGTGTCATTCTCTGAAAGCCGGCACAGGGTGCGGTGGAATTCGAGGTCTGCTTCGATCCGCTCCTCGATTTCGTTGCCTGCCAACCGGTCCATGTTGCCCACCGCGGCGCGCAGCTGTGCGAGGGCATCAGCCAGATCCTCGCGCTGCAGCAGCGTTGTGGCCGCGAGGCTTTCGAGCGAGGCACGGACCGCAAAGATGTCCTGGATTTCCTTGTTGTCCAGGTGGCGAACCGAGAGCCTTCCGCGTTCGCCGGCGGACACCAGGCCCTCTTGCTCGAGCTGGCGCAGCGCCTCCCGCAAGGTGCCTCGGCTGATTTGCATCGAGGCAGACAGTTCGGTCTCCACCAGATGGGTGCCCTGCTGCAACTCGCCGGTGGTGATGGCACGGCGCAAGGCAATCAGGGCCTGCTCGCGCAGGCTCTTCTTGCGAAGCCCTACCAGGGAAGAATCGGCGATGGCCATTGAGTGCCCCTAAAGATTGGAATCCAACTGTTGATTGTTAACTGTTGATTTTAGCTCTTTTAGGTGGGTGCGATGGAAACACCGCACCCACCTAAAGGTGAATCAACCTGCTGGACTACTCGGTGAGCTAGTCGAGCTCTGCCAGAACCTTGCTGACAATCGAGTTGATCGACAGCCCGTAGCGGTCATGGAGGGTGGGCAAGGCGCCGGCATCCAGGAACTCATCGGGCAGGCCGATCGGCACAATCTTGGAGGAGACTCCGCCGCGAATCATGGTCGAGGCCAAGGTCTCGAACAGCCCGCCGATGACCGAATGGTTTTCCAGCGTCACCACCAGGCGGTCTCCGGCGACCTCCTGCAAGACCGTTTCCGAATCGAAGGGCTTGATGGTGGGGGAGTGCACCACGGCGACATCCACATTGTGCTTGGCTAGCTCCTTCGCCGCGTCCAGGGCGCGCATGGTCATCAGCCCGCTGGAGACAAAGACTACGTCGTTTCCGCCACGCAGGACCTTGGCCTTGCCCAGCTCGAAGGTGTAGTCGTATTCGTCCAGTACGGTCGGTACCTTGCCGCGCAGCAGGCGCAGATACGTCGGGCCTGCACAGGCGGCGAGCTGCGGCACCGACTGCTCGATGTCTATCGAGTCGCAGGGGTCCACGATGGTCAGATTTGGCATGCCCCGGAAGATGGCGATATCTTCGGTAGCCTGGTGGCTTGGTCCGTACCCGGTGGTCAGGCCCGGCAAACCGCCAACAATGTTCACGTTGAGGTTGGGCTCGGCCGCGTCCAAGCAGAGGAAGTCATAGGCGCGGCGGGCGGCGAAGACCGAATAGGTCGAAGCGAAGGGCACCAGTCCCGTTTCGGCGAACCCGGCGGCCGCCCCGAACAGGAGCTGCTCGGCCATGCCCATCTGGAAGAAGCGGTCCGGATGCTGCTGGGCAAAGATATGCATGTCGGTGTACTTGCCCAGATCGGCCGTCAGCCCCACGATGCGGGGGTCGTTTTCGGCGGCCTTGGCCAAGGCATGGCCGAAGGGCGCCGCGGCGGTTTTCTGGCCGGGCTCCGCGAATGAGGCGATCATCGCGGAGGTTTTCAGGCGTGGTTTGGCGGTGGCAGACATTTAGTTGTTGCTCCCTTCGAAGCCTTCGGTCAGTTGCTCGCGGCAGATTTGCCATTCGTTTTCTTCGATGCGCATGAAATGCGCCTTCTCGCGGTCTTCCAGCAGCGGTACCCCACGGCCTACCTTGGTGTCGCAAAGGATCACCGAGGGGCGCCCGGTGCTGGAGGCCTGGGCTGCGATATTGTCGAAGGCCTGCAGCAAGGCCCGTGGGTCGTTGCCGTTGACCCGCTGCGCATACCAGCCGAATGCTTCCCATTTTTCCGTCACCGGCTCGGTGCGCAGCACCCCGGCGGTAGCGCCGTCGGCTTGCAAGGCATTGATGTCCACCATGGCGGTCAGCTGGCCCAGCTGGTGGTGCTCGGCGCCCATGGCGGCTTCCCAAGTGGAACCCTCATCCAGTTCGCCGTCGGAGAGGAAGTTGATGATTCGCTGGTTCTTGTGCTGGTGGCGCAGCCCCAACGCCATGCCCACCGCGATGGACAGGCCGTGGCCCAGCGAACCACCTGAAATTTCCATGCCAGGGGTGTACGTGGACATGCCTGACATCGGAAGCCGGGAATCATCCGATCCGTAGGTTTCCAGCTCTTCTACCGGAACGATGCCGGCCTCGGCCAGTGCGGCGTAGAAGCCAATGGCGTAGTGGCCGGTGGAAAGCAAGAAGCGATCCCGGTCCTCCCACTCGGGCTCTGCGGGGCGGAAAGCCAGCTGGTCGGCATAAACGGAGGCGAACATATCTGCTGCGCCCAATGCCTGCCCCACGTAGCCCTGGCCTTGGACTTCGCCCATATTGAGCGCGTGATGGCGGATGCGGTACGCGGCGTCGCGTACTTCTTTGGTGCGCTGATCGAGATTCAACGTCTTGTCCTTGATGGCTGTGATTGCCACTGTATGTCCTTTCAGAAGTTATTTAGCGGGAGCCCTGGTCGAATGGAGTTATTAGACGCTGCTCGTCTGCGGGTGGGCTGCGACGGCTTCGTTAGCTAGCTGGCGCTCGCGAGGACCCCAGGTTTCCTTGGTGATCAATGCCGCCCAGAGGCCGATGGCCGCGTAGCAGATAAAGAGGGTTGCCGGGCCCATCCAGCCGAACTGGATGAACAGCAGCGTGGTGATGAACGGGGTGAAGCCGGAAACCATGGCTGAAATTTGGTAGGCCAGCGAGGCGCCGGAGGAGCGGGTCTTGGCTTGGAAGAGCTCGGGGAACCAGGCGCCTTGGGCTCCTGCCATCGAGTTTTGGCAAACGGCGTAGGCGATGACGATCGTGGCGATGATCATTAAGAATGAGCCGGTGTTCACCATGAGGAACATCGGGATGCCGAAGAGCGCCGCAAAGCTGCAAGCGAGAATGTAGACGGATCGCCGGCCTACCCGGTCGGTCAGCCTGCCCCAGCTGTAGGTGGCGAAGATGCCGATGGCCGAGGCGATGCTCAAGGCGGTGAGGGTCTCCCAGTTTGCCGCCAAACCGGTGGTGTGCAGGTAGGAGATCATGTAGGTGATGGAGACCGCGTAACCGGCGGTTTCAGCGATGCGCAGCCCAATGCCGCGCAGGATATTGCGCCAATCGGTGCGGATGACTTCCTTGATGGGTGACTTGACGATTTCGCCGGCCTTTTTGACATCGTCAAAAACCGGGGATTCCGGAACCTTCGAACGAATGACCAGTCCCACGATGACGAGCAGGATGCTGGCCAAGAATGGCACTCGCCAACCCCAGTCGCCGGGCAGTTGCACGCTGACCAGGAATACCAGGTTTGCCAGCAACAGCCCTACCGGGAATCCGGACTGGACGATGCCGGTGAACCTTCCCTTGTGCTTCCACGGGGCGTGTTCGTAGGTCATCAGAATAGCTCCGCCCCATTCGGCTCCGAAGGCCAAGCCTTGGACGATGCGCACGAGGACCAGCAGGGCCGGAGCCAAGACGCCTACCTGCTCGTAGGTCGGCAGCAGCCCGATCATAAAGGTTGCCAAGCCCATGACGATCAGCGAGGTCACAAGCACCGGCTTGCGGCCGATCTTGTCGCCGAGATGGCCACCGATAATGCCGCCCAAGGGCCTGGCCGCGAAGCCGACGCCCAAGGTGGCAAAGGCTGCGAGGGTGCCCGTCAGGGGGTCTGTTCCGGGGAAGAACGTATGGCCGAAGTAGAGGGCCGCCGCGGTCCCGAATCCGATGAAGTCATAGGTTTCAATGGTGGCTCCGACACTGGAACCTACCGCAACGCGCTTGGCGTCCTTGGTGCCGTGGATCGGACCGCGCATGTTTAGAGCTTCGCTGCTCATGAGTGGGTCCCTTCGTGGTTTGTGGGAGGAGGAAAGCATTCACTGTTGACAGTCAACACTATTAGAAGTGTGAGCACCAGCACAAGTTCTGTCAAGGGCTAATTTAACAGTTGACTGTTAACAGTAAACTTAACTAAGGTGGTGTGCACCACATGCATCGAGGGTGCTCCGGCAAGGCTGCGCCCATCGCTCACTTAGGTTTTCCGAAGCATCGCCAGGAGAAGCCGAAACGAAAGCAGGAAAGCAATGAAGCAAATCCAGCGCACCGCCATTCTGACGGGAGCCACTTCGCCCCGTGGAATCGGCGTCAGCACCGCACGCCACTTTGCCAGCGAAGGCTGGGGAGTCGTGATCCTCGATCTCGACCACGCCGCATCCGAGCAAGTTGCCCAAGATATCGCCGAAGAATTCGGTGTTCCCGCGTTCGGCCACCGGATCGACGTTGCCGATGAAGCATCCGTAACCACCGCGCAGGCCGCCGTGGCAGCCCAGGTAGCTGCGGGAGGTTTGCCGCCCACCGGAGCGGTAGTGAATATTGCCGGAATAACCTCGCCGGTCGATTTCCTCGAGACAACGCTTGAAATTTGGCACAAGGTCATGAACGTCAATGCCACCGGCACCTACCTGGTATCCAAGGCCTTCTTGCCGGAAATGATAGAAAGCGGCTGGGGGCGGATTATCAACATGTCATCGGTTTCGGCCCAACGCGGCGGCGGAGTTTTTGGCAAGGTTCCCTATTCCTCGGCCAAGGCCGCGATTCTCGGCTTCACTAAGGCGCTGGCTCGCGAGATCTCGGCTACCGGAGTGACCGTTAACGCTATTACTCCCGGGGCGGTAGACACCAACATCCGCGTTGGCAGCACCGAGGAGCAAGAGGCCGCAATTGCCGCCGGAATCCCCATCGGACGCACGGCAACCACCGGCGAAATCGCCTCGGTTATCGGTTTCCTTGCCTCGGACGGCGCCTCCTACCTGACCGGCACCACTATTGATATTAACGGCGGAAGCCACATGCACTAAGGATTGCACCGCGTCCGCAAGTCCCGGCGGCTGCCGCTTGGCGGCTGGTGGGTGCGCTGCGGATTAGTGATGCCAAACGGAGCGAGTAACGGCGCAGCTTCCAGCGCCGTTACTCGCTCTGCTGCGTTGGACGCCGAGAGAAGATTCGCCGCGGAAGCAGGTCTACGCGCTTCGAAATCGGCGCGTAATCCATCTCACTTGCGCTGTGAAGCAGGAATATAGTTCCCGGCTGGCAGGTTGCACGAAGCAACTACAATCTTCAGGAGTCCTACCTATGGATCTGTTCTCGCCGCTTACGCTCGGAGATCTCAGCCTTTCCAATCGACTAGTCATGGCACCGCTGACCCGTTCACGCTCACGCAAGGACGGCGTCCCCGATGACCAGGTGGTCGAGTACTATCGGCAGCGCGCATCGATGGGTTTGATTGTCAGCGAAGGCGTTTATCCCAGCGTTACCGGCCAGGGTTTTGTCCGCCAGCCTGGACTGGTCACCGCGGAGCAGATCGCCGGCTGGAAGAAGGTGACCGACGCGGTCCATGCCGAGGGCGGACTCATTGTTGCCCAGGTAATGCATGCCGGACGAGTGACGCATCCGGGGACCACCGGGCAGGACCACATTGTCGCGCCCAGTGCCATCGCAGTGGAAGGCGAGTCACGGACCTACACGGGCAAGCACCCCTACCCGGTGCCTCGCGCCCTTGGAACCGTTGAACTGCCGGGAATCATCGAGGAATTTGTGCAGGGTTCGCGCAATGCCATGGCCGCAGGATTTGACGGGGTCGAGCTGCATGGTGCCAACGGGTACTTGCTGCACGAGTTCCTCGCACCGAGCTCAAACACCCGAACCGACAACTATGGGGGGTCCCCGGAGAACCGCGCGCGCTTCGTCATCGAGGTAGTGAAGGCGGTGGCCAACGCGATCGGCGCTGGAAAGACCGGACTGCGGATCTCTCCCGAGCACAACATCCAGGGTGCCACCGAGCTGGATCGAGCCGACGTCACCGCGACGTACACGGCCTTGCTTGAGTCAATCGCCCCGCTTGGCCTGGCCGCCCTGAGCATTCTGCACAAGGAACCATCGGGGGACCTCGTCCAGGGTCTGCGCACCACCTTTGGTGGGCCGGTGCTGCTCAATACCGGGTTCCAAACGATTACCAGCTATGAGGACGCCACCGCGGTGGCCGCTGGCGGCTGGGCGGATGCGGTTGTGGTGGGGCGCCCCGCCATTGCCAACCCCGACCTTGTACGCCGGTGGCGCGAAGAGCTGCCGCTGAACGAACCGGATGCCGCCACCTTCTACACCGAAGGTGCCGAGGGCTACACGGACTACCCGTTCTGGCAGAACTAGACGCCGGCGCAGCCAAAGGTGAATAGAAACAAGCCGCATCTACCCGATACTTATCGGATGAATGCGGCTTGTTCGTTTTAACCGGTATCGGCTAGCCGAACCATGGCTTCTCCGCGGCGGCAAGAGTGCCGTCGTGCTTGGCCATGTTCAGCCACTGATCAACATATTCTTGGAATTTGTCATCACCCAGCGGAAGCAAATAGGCCTTCTGCGAGAAGTTGAATGGCTTATCCGGATGCACGGCGCAAAGCTGAGGATGTTCATTGGCTACCCAACGCGTTTCCGAGGCATCGGTGGTCATCACGTCGGCACGCCCGGCGATGATTTCATCAAAGATCGTATTGTTGTCCTCAAAACGAATGATCTCGCCTTCCGGGTAATTCGCCTCTGCGAATTTTTCGTTCGTCCCGCCTATGGGAGTGATCGAGCGGACACCGGGCGTGTTGATTTCCTTCACGGTGTCGTATTTTTCAACATTTTCACACAGCGTGATGGGAGTTTTGCCCTCATCCAGGGTGGCTTCGCTGTAGTAGGCCTGCTGGGCGCGTTCCATAGAGATGGAGACACCGCCCACGCCGATATCGCACTTGGAAAGGAAGTCCGGCATCAGGTCCTTCCAAGAGGTCTGGATTAACTCCGCTTCGACATCCAGCGATTCGGCGAGATCCTTGGCCATCGTGATGTCGATTCCCGACCAATCTCCGGTTTCCGGGTCAAGATATGTGAATGGCCGGTAATCGCCGGTGGTACAAACCTTGAGGATTCCCGATTCGCTGACGCTGGCCAACCGGGTATCACCTGCCGCGGTTGCCGCGTCGTTGCTCTGACCTGGATTAGGGGCGGAGCATCCAGCGGTGAGCAACACCGCGCTGAGCGCGAACACCGGCAGGAGACGAGTCACGGAATTTAGACTAGAAAAAGTTTTGGTCATAGCCCATCAATCTATAAGCCGACCTAGTCAGAGCGCAAGAGTTATGGATAGTTCTTCAGTGGCCGCACTCCTGCACCTTGGCAGGGAGCACGGCAGCTGAAAAAGTTGACGCTGCTTAAATCCCGCTCGAAGCACTGAGCGCGGCGACCAGATCCTGGCTGTGTTCATGTTCGGCGGAGGCCAAGAAGTCGTCGAGGCTGCGATGCTCAACGAGTTCGCCTTCGTAGAAAACGGCCACGTTATCGCTGACATAGCGGATCACGTCCATGTCATGGGAAATGACCACCAGGCACAACCCCAGCCGATCGCGCAGCTCCAGCAGGAGGTCCAAGATGTGGCGCTGGGCCACGGAATCCAGCGCAGAGGTCGATTCGTCACAGATCAACACCTGCGGGGCGACCAGCAGGGCGCGGGCTATGGCCATGCGCTGCAATTGGCCGCCCGAGCACTGGCCAGGCTTTCGATCCAGCAGCTGCTGAGGAAGCCCAACCTGGGTCATGGCATTCTCAACGATCTTCGTGGCCTCTAGCACGGGCAATCGGTGCACCGCTGCACTCAGGCTCTTGCGAAGCGTCAGGGCAGGATCAAAAGACGAAAATGGCTCTTGCGCAATGACTTGAACGGCATTGGGTGTGATGTGTTCATGATGATTCAGGATCTGACCGCTAGTTGGCTTCTCCAAGCCGGCGAGCAATCTGGCGAAGGTGCTTTTTCCTGAGCCCGAGCGCCCCACCACGCCGAGAATTTCACCGGTATGCAAACGCAGCGTGGTGGGTTCCAGAGCCGCACGGCCCTTGGCCCGGCGCGTGTAATTCTTGCCGGCCGAACGGGCTTCGAGGATGCATCCGGAACTGATTTCGCGTCGCTGCCGCGGCCCAGCCTGGGTCGCATCAACCAGTTCACGCGTTTTGGCGTGCCGGTCCTTGGAGAAGATCATGGCAGTGGGGCACTGGTCAATGATCTCGCCGTCGCTGACCACGACGATTCGGTCCGCGATATGCCGGACGCTGGCGATGTCGTGGGTGATGAGCAAAATGCCCAGTCCGCGTTCTTGCTGCTTGCGCCGCAGTAATTCCAGAACTTCGGATTTCAGGATGGAATCCAAGGAAGAGGTAGGCTCGTCGGCCAGAATGAACTCCGGGTTCCCCGCCAAGGCAATGGCCAGCATGGCGCGCTGAGTCATGCCACCGGAAAGCTGGTCGGGACGCTTGCCGGCGATCTCCGCGGCCGGGGCGAGCCCCACTTCATGGAGCAAGGCTTCGACCTGGGCGTCGTGCTTGCGGGCCTTGCCGGCGCCGTGCGCGCCGAGGGCCTCGAGCAGGTGCGCGCGGACGGTGAGGCGCGGGTTCATGACTCGCTTGGGCTGCTGGAACAGCATGCCGATGCGCCGCCCGCGCACGGCATCCATGCCCTTGTCATCAAGCTGGTCAATGCGTTCGCCGCCGAGCAGGATTTCGCCCTCGGCGCGCAGCTGCGCCGGCAGAAGGCCCATGATCGCCTTGGTCAGCAAGGTTTTTCCGGAACCCGAGCGTCCGACGACGGCCACTAGTTCGCCGGCGCGCACCGAGCAGCTGACCTTGGACAGCAGCGATTTGCTTCCGGCACTGACCGATAATTCGATGATTTCAAGTTCTTTAGTCATTCAGATCCGCCTTGGCCCCGGCCGCGAGGACATCTTGCCCGTTGAGCGTTTGCGTGATGCGGTTGCCCAGCAGGGTCACGCAAAAACTCACCAAGAATATTGCCGCACCCGGTGCAACCAGACCCCAGGGCGAACGAGTTGCATGTGGTTGCGCGTCGGCAAGCATGGACCCCCAGTCCGACTGCGGCGGCTGGACGCCGATGCCCAAATAGGACAGCGAACCGAGCAAGACCAGCAACAGGCCAAAGCGCAACGCTGCCTGGGCCAGCACCGGGCCGACGACAAAGGGAAGCACATGGTGGCGCAGGATGAACCAGCGTGAGGCACCCACGTGCTTGGATGCTTCTACATGGTGCGTGGAGAGCGACTGCACCGCCAGCGAACGCACCAAACGTGCCGTGGGAGTCCAGGCCACCACGCCCACGGAGAGCACCATGGTGGTGAATCCGGGGCCCATCACCGCGATGATCAGCAGCGCAATCACGATCTCCGGCAGCGCCAGCAGCAGGTCGTTGACCCGCAGGAAGATCTCGTCGAGCCAGCCTCCGCGCAGCGCGCTGAGCAGGCCCAGACAGGTACCCACCAGCAACGAGAACAGCGTGGTAATCAGCGCCACGGCCAGGGAGAAGCGTCCACCGTGAAGCACCCGGCTCAACGTGTCGCGTCCCAACGCATCGGTGCCTAGCAGGTGTGCCCAGCTCGGCGATTCAAGACGTTCGGAGAGGCTTTGCGCATCCGGGTCAAAAGGTGAAATCCACGGCGCCGAGATGGTCGCGAACAAAACGATGAGCAGGACGATCACCGGCGGGTTGAACAACAGCCCGCGAAGAGATTTTTTAGTCATGGCGTACTCCAATGCGCACATTCGGGTCGCTGAGCCGGTGCACCAGATCGATGATCCCCGTGGCCAGCACGGCGCAGGCCACGACCACCACAACCCCGCCCTGGGCAACCGGGATGTCGGCGTCCACGATGGCGTCGAAGATCAGCCGTCCCATTCCCGGGATGGCAAAAATGACTTCCACGATGACCGAACCGCCCAGCAGTCCCGCGAACCACACCCCGACCATGGTCCACAACGGAAGCAGGCCATGGGGGATGACGTGGCGGATCAGCGCCTGGCTTCGGCTCAGGCCGCGGGCCCTGGCGGCCAGCACATGTTCAGAATCCAGCGCCTGCTGCACGCCCGAGCGTACCGCCACGCTGAAAAAGCTGATCGGCCGCAGTGCCAGCACGAACACCGGAAGCACCAATGATGCGGGGGATTCGAATCCGGCCGACGGAAGCAAGGACCAGCGCACCGCGAAGAGCAAGACCAGCAGCGGAGCCAGCGCATATTCGGGAATGGCAATCAGCGCGTGGGTCACCGAGGTGATGATCCGGTCCGGCCATTGCCCGGCACGGGTGGCCGCAAGCACACCCAGCACTATGGAGACCAGGATGGCCACCAGCAGGGCGCAGCCGGCCAAAGCCAGGGTGACGCCAATGGCGGGCAGCACCTGGTCGACCACCGGGGTTCCGCTGACAAAAGAGACCCCCATGTCGCCGGTGAAGAACCGGCCAAGCCAGCGACCGAACTGCATCAGCATCGGGTCATGCAGGCCAAATTGCTGGGCATAGGCTTGCACCGCCGCCTCATCCGCGGCTCCGATGTCCATGCGCGCTCTGAGCAGCGCGCGCACCGGATCTCCGGGGGAGACAAAGGGTACGAGAAATACCGCGAAGGACGAAAGCAGGACCGCTGCGCCGAGTCCTACGACTCGGCGCAGCGCCGATGAGAGGGATAGCAACTTACTTGGTCTTCGCCAGATCCTTGGTCAACACGTAGCGGGTGAGCGGGTCCTGGACGTAGCCCTGGACCGAGTCGCCGACGGCGTCGATGGACTGTTCGTTGACCAGCCACACATTGGCCGCATCCTCGGCAAGGATGTCTCCCGCCTCGCGGTAGAGCTGGTGGCGCGTGGCCTCGTCGGTTTCGCTGGCCGCCTTGGCAATCAGTGCGTCGTAATCCTCATTGCAGTAGTGGCTCAGGTTGTAGCCGCCCTGGCAGGTGTAGTCCGCCTGCAGGAACCCGATGGGGTCTGCAATATCGATCATGCGATTGCGCTGGCTCAGGATCATGTCGTACTTGCCGGCCAGTACATCTGGTTCGGCGGCGCCGTAGGACTTGGTGACCACGTTGGCCTGGAGGCCGATCTGCTTGAACTGCTCCTGGATGATGGCGCCGACCCCGGCGAATTCAGCGCGTTCGGTGATCGCGATAATCTCCAGCGGCTGATCTTGCGCATACCCGGAATCGGCCACCAGCTTCTTGGCTTCGTCCAGATTCAGCTGGGGGACGGCCAAGTCGGGATTGGCCCAGCTTTCGCTTGGCGCGAAGGGGCCGGTGGCGGGCTGCGCGGCACCCTCGTAAATGCTTGCGGCGATGGCGGGCAGGTCTAGCGCCATGGTTGCCGCTTTGCGCAGCTTGACGTCATTGAACGGTGCCCGTGAGTTGTTCAGGTAGAGCGTCGCGGTGCGTGGAGAATCGGTTTTGAGCACGCTCACCGAGTCATCCGATTCCAAGGTGGCCAAGCTGGTGGCCGGAATCGACATGGAGATGTCGGCTTCTCCGGTCTGGACCTGGGTTGCGCGCGTGGCGCCCTCGGTGATGTAGCGGATTTCGCCGCCGGCCAGTTTCGCGGTGCCGTTCCAGTAGTTCTCGTTGCGGTCCAGGGTCAGTGACTGGCCGGCCTTTTCGGAGACCGGGGTGAACGGTCCGGTGCAGTGGCCAAACGGGTCTATGCCCTTGGACGTATAGGCATTAGGGGAGAGGACACCGGCATTCACGCTTGCCATGCGGTAGGGCAACAGCGGATCAGCAGCTGGCGTGGTGACGCGGACGGTGTCGGCATCGAGAGCTGCGACCTTGCTGATGGTCTTGGGGTTGATGGCGCGTGCCGGCGCGGCGGCTTCGAGCACGTGGCTCAACGATGCGGCCACGGCCTTCGCATCCAACGCGCTACCGTCCTGGAACTTCACGTCCGGGCGGAGCTCAAAATCCCACTGCGTATCGGAAGACTGCTTCCATGATGCCGCAAGCATCGGCTCGACTTTTTTCTCGGTCTGGTCATACCGGGTCAGGGTTTCCAAGCACCCGGAGATGGACAGCACGTAGGCATCATCGCTTTCCAGCGCCCAGTTGGACACCGGCGCGCGGAAATTGGCCACAACTACGCGAGCGTCTTGATCCGCGGCCTGCTCCGGTGCGGCATTCTGCGTGGAGGTACTGCAGGCGGTCAGCGCGAGTGCAACGGCCGCGATTCCGGCGGCTGCGCTCAAACGTCCAAAGTTCATGGAAATCCTTCGGCATTACGTAATGAATAGGCTTCTAAAGCGTTAGGGCCTTGGTAAGCGTACCCTAATTAGCCGCACCGAGAGGCTGTCCTGAGCCCATAGAAAAAGCAGAGTAAAAACAGAGCTGTTTGATTGGAAGCGAGATAACTGCCTGAGTAGTGCGGAGTTGATGATTGGCGTGGAAATTCTGCGTCGTTTTACCTAATATGTCGTAGTTCACGAATGCCGGGCGGAGGTGCCGACTCGACGCACGAGGCGCGACGCACAAATGGAAGCCAAGATCAGCGGAACAACCAGAACCATCCATGGCAGGTATCCGGGCAGCAGCTCCTGGCCGGCCCGAGTCAACAGCCAGCCGATGAGCATATTTCCCAGCAGTACCGCCAGCCCGCCGCAACTGGACAGTAAGCCGAAGTAGGAACCGGTGGCACGTGTGCCGGCAAATTTCGGGACCAGGCTCAGCGCGGTGGGGTGCACGCTCATATGTCCCAGCGTCAGCAGGGTTACCGCGCACATAATCCGTGCCGCTCCGGGTTCGCCGCCGAAGGCAGAGTCGGGAGCGAACGCGAGTACCGCGAACCCGAGTGCGCTGAAGAGATACCCGAAACGCAAGGTTATGAACGGACCTAGACGGGTGGCGAGCCACGCAACGGGCAACTGCAAGGTCAGCGTCAGAATGGAAATCCAGGCGAAGACCAGGCCCAGCCACTGGGTGGGCAAGTCCATGCGCGCCAGCTCCAGAGGAATGGCCAAGTAGAGCTGGTTATAGGCCAACAGGTCCGACGCGTGCAAACCGCAGAACGCCACAAATCTGCGGTCTTTCAGGCATGCACGCAGACTGCTCTTCGGGATGCTTCGCTGCACCGAATCATTGCCAGCGCTCCGTGGGGAAATCCCTGGGGCATCCCGGCGCAGGTTGGCCCATAAGAACAGGCCGATGGCGACGAAGAAGACCGACCCGAATCCTGCGACGGTCGAGAAGCCCCAGCCCCATAGCGCCGCCCCGACCAGCGGTCCGGTGACCGCGCCGATTTCGCCGGTAATGCTCAGCCAGGCAAAAAGCGTGGTGCGTTTGGTTTCGGCCGGCTTTCCGCGTTCTCGGGCTGCTTGGGCCGCGGCCACCAGGACATTGAGCCCGGGAGAAAAAAGCGCTCCGCCAAATCCGGTCAGCAGGGTTCCGAGAACGAACATCCAAAGCACCGGGGTGCTGGCCCACAACGAGGCGGCCAGGGTGAAAAACCCGGCCGCGCGAACCGCGCAGCCGATGAGGATCATTTTTCGTGCGCCGAAACGGTCCGCCAGGCTGCCGCCGGCGAGGAAGAGTCCCTGCTGGGCGAAGGTGCGAATCCCCAGAATGAGTCCCACCGCGGTGCCGGCCAGCAGGAAATCATTGGTGAGGACCACGGCAAGAAATGGAACCACCGCGTAGAAGCCGATATTGAACAGCGTCTGGGTTCCGAGGAGAACGGGAACTTCGAAGCGAGGGGAGCTAGTTTTCATGGACCTTAGGGAACGCGTTGGGCCGCTTCGATATTCTGGCGATGATCAGATCCTTCGGTTTCTTAGGTTTTCGTCGGCAGTATGGCCACCGGATTGCAATTTTAGCCAGCAATAACCCGATTGTCAGAAAGCCGCCGCCGCTAGCCGTAACGGCGGGGCGGATTGTTGGCTGCTCTCGGGGTCTTGGGCAAGCCAATCGACAGCAGGGCAGAGGCGGATAGCCGCTCGAACTACATGCTCCGCGGATTGCGTGGAGGCCCCAGGAATTCCGCAGCTCTGCGCAGGACCTCGTCCATCGATTTCAGTTCGCATTCCCACAGCGTCAGCGAATCCCATCCAAGCAATGCCAAATCTTGCCGTTTGCGCTTGTCCCGGGCGATGTTGGAATCCAATTTCGGGCTCCAGTATTCAGCATTGGATGAGGGGCGGTGTTGGCCCGCAGGGCAATCGTGACCGTGCCAGAAGCAGCCATTCATGAAAATCACTTTGTTCCGGGCGCTGAAGACGAGATCCGGCGAGCCAGGCAGCTTGCCCCCGCGCAAAAGGATTTCCTGGTGTTCTTTGCGCAGCGCGGCCAACTGCCGGACAGGCAATGCTCCGTGCAACCGGAAACGGTAGCCAGCGGCATGCAGCAGACTTCGCAAGGCGAGTTCCGGGCGGGTGTTCTTGCCGGGGATCCGCGACATGAGCCGCGAGCGCTGCCCAACAGTCATGATGTCCATGGTCCATTGTGCGCACGGATCGGCTCTGCACGCCACGGTTCCACTGCAGACTATCCACGAGAGGCAGCTGGAACTCGAGGTCGGTCTGTTCTGCTGGGGCCGGGGTATGTCATTGAAACCTATTGCAACGGTTTACAAGACCCGGGCGCGCCAGTAGGTTGGGCCTCGAGAACGGCAATTCGTCGACCGTTGGCCCGGGCAGCACTGAAACCACTAAGGGGAAACTCAATGAAAGCAGCACGATACTACGACCAGCGGGACATCCGGATCGAGGACATCGACGAGCCGGAACTGAAGCCGGGCAGGGTGGCCATTGACGTGGCCTGGTGCGGTATCTGCGGGACCGACCTGCACGAATACCTTGAAGGGCCGATCTTCATCCCGCCGGCCGGGAAGCCTCACCCGATCTCGGGTGAAAGCGCACCGGTCACCATGGGCCATGAATTCTCCGGAACCGTCACGGCCCTGGGGCCAGGAGTCACCGGACTCGAAATCGGCGAAAACGTGGTGGTAGAGCCCTATATCGTTCATGAAGACGTGGACACCAGCCAGGGACAGCCCTACCAGTTGTCCGAGAATATGAACTTCATCGGCTTGGGCGGCCGCGGTGGCGGACTTTCGGAGAAAATTGTGGTCGAACGCCGCTGGGTGCACCCCATCGGCCGGATCCCGCTTGATGAAGCCGCACTAATAGAGCCGCTGTCGGTTGCCCACCATGCGTTCGTCCGATCGGGGGCCAAAGCCGGGCAGGTTGCCATTGTCGGTGGTGCCGGTCCGATCGGATTGCTGACCGCTGCGGTGCTTAAAGCCAAGGGGCTTCAGGTCTTCGTCTCGGAGCTTTCCGAAGCCCGCAAGGCCAAGGCCCGCGAAACCGGGGTGGCCGATGATGTCTTCGATCCGCGGGACGGGGACGTGGCGCAGAAAGTGCGCGACGCAACCGGAGGTCGCGGCGCCGATGTCGGATTCGAGTGCTCCTCGGTTCCTGCGGTGCTGGACATGCTCCTGGATGCGGTGTCTTCGGGCGGGGTGATCGTCAACGTTTCGATCTGGGGCCATAAGCCACCAGTTGACATGCCCAAGCTGGTGCTGAAAGAGATCGATCTGCGGGGAACCATCGGCTACGCCAGCGATCATCCGGACACCATAGCGCTGGTGCAGGGCGGGAAGCTGGACTTGGCGCCCTTCATTACCGGCCGGATCGGACTTGACGGGCTGGTGTCCGAAGGTTTCGACCAGTTGATTAACAACAATGAAGAGCATGTGAAGATCATCGTGAATCCGCGCGCCTGATCTGGCTGTTGTCGGCGCCGGCAGAGCAACCGACCGGCAGAGCTGGAGGACTGCTCTGCCGGTCGGGCTTGGCATTTGCCGTTCCCTCTGTAGGCGGGGGTCGCCACTGTTCGTGGCTCGCGGGAGGAATTTACTGCTGGACCGCGCCTTCCAGGTCATCCAGTGCCATCTGCGGTGGCTGGCGCCTGAATCCCCTGGTCGTGAAGCCCAAGATGATCCCGCCGATGACCAGCCAGATCGAGCCGATGGCTACCGCGTGCATATCCAGCTGCAAGAGCAGGAATCCGATCACCAACACGCCGATGGCCGGGCACAGGACATAGAGCAGCGGGTTAAGCTGCCTGCCGGCTTGGCGTTCTCGTGCCCAGTAGACGATCACCGAGGCGTTGACCATGATGAAGGCGATGAATGCCCCGAAATTGATGAATGACGTCGAGGTGGCCACGTCCATGAATATGGCGATCAGGCCCACCGCGGCAATGGCCAGGATCGAGAAGACCGGGGTGCTCCACCGGGCGTTCAGCTTGCCGAAGAAGCCGCGTGGAAGCACCCCGTCACGGCCCATGGCGTAGAGCAGCCGGCTGCCGGCGGCTTGGGCCGCGATGCCCGAGGTGAATTGGGCAATGACCAGGGCGGCGAGGAACACCGCTCCAAAGAGATTGCCGCCGACCTGCTGGGCGATTTCGAAGCCCGCCGCCTCCGAATTCTCGAAGACGCCGCCCGGATGCACCAGCTGCACGGTGTAGGCCACCACCACGAAGATGCCGCCGCCGATCAGCGCGATCAGCATGATCGCCTTGGGTACGGTGCGCCGCGGCTCGACGGTCTCCTCGGTCAACGTGGTCACTGCATCGAATCCGAGGAAGGAATAGGCAGCGATGGCCGCGCCGCCGGCGATGCCAGCGGCGGTGGCATCGATTCCGGTGAACGGAGTGGCGCTGGCCAGTCCGTTAGCCCCTTGCTCGCCGACGACGCTGGCCACGGAGAGAGCCACGAAGAAGACGATGACCAGGATCTGGAAGGACATCAGGACCAGATTCACCCGGTCGGCCACCTTGATGCCCACGATGTTCAGGATTGTCGTGGCAACAATGAAGCCCAGGATCCATACCGGCATGGGCACAGCAGGGAACTGCGCCTGCAGGTAGGAACCTCCGATTAACCAGATCACCATGGGCAGGAACAGGTAGTCGAGCATGGTGGCCCAGCCGACCAGGAAACCCAACCGGCCATCGATAGTCTTGCGTACGTAGGTGTAGGCAGAGCCCGCTACGGGGTAGGCGGCTGCCATTCGCCCATAGCTGTTGGCGGTGAAAAGCATCGCCAGCAAGGCAATGAGGTAGGCGCTGGCGCTGGCGCCGCCGGTTTGCGATGCGATGACCCCGAAGATGCCCAGGACAATTAGCGGTGTCAGATAGGCCAGGCCGAAGATCACCAGCGAGGGCAACGTCAAGGTGCGTGTGAGGGCAGTGGTGGTGGACATGGAAAACTCCGTTGTTTTCAGTAGGGGAGGTGAGAGGGAAACGATCTAGGAGCGGGGACCCGGGGCCCAACGGGAGGGATCAAGCATGCCGTTGTACATAGGCAGCTTGATGGGCTGATCTCCAGGCTGCAATTGGGACCAGACCCGGTTAGTTCCGGCCGTGCCCTGCTCGCGTACGCGCTGTAATCTGGTTGGATCGACTCGCACCACGAGCGTGTCTTCGCCCAGCCCGGCTTCGCCTAGCACCATGCCTTCGGGATCCACCGCGATGCTGCGGCCCCGGCCGGCGGGGTGGGCGCAGTTCACGCTGAGCATGTAGACCTGATTCACGATGGCGTTAGCTCTGGCCAGCACCAGTTCTTGTTCGCGGTCATCGCTGGTGGTCTTCACGACGTTCACTATGGCCCCGGCGCCCATCCACGCGAGATGGCGGGAATGCTCGGGAAACCACGCGTCGTAGCAGTTGGACAAACCGACCGGGCCAAAGCCGTCCAGTGCGGCCACCACGAATTCGGTGCCCGGCTGATGCGGTTCAAAGGGCCGCCAAGGGAACATCTTGCGATAGCTGGCCGCCAGTGTTCCGTCCGGGGCGAAGAGTAGCTGGGTGTTGTAGTAACCGCCGGCAGCGTCGCGTTCACCGATGCTTCCCGGGCAGAGCCAGATCCGGTGTTCTTCCGCGATCCGGCCGAGGGCCGCGATGAACGGATCATCCAGCGGGACCGCGGCGTTCACCAACGCTGCGCTCCGCTCGGCTTCGGGCAGATGCTCGGTGCCGTGCAAGTGCATCTCCGGGTAAGCCAGCAAATCCAGCCTTCCGAAACGCTCTAGCGTTGCCTCCACGTCCTCGGCAAAACCGTCTACCGAGCTCGACACGGGCAGCGGAGTGCGTTGGGCCAAACCGGCAATGATTTCTCGAGGCACCATGAACTTCTTTCCGAGATGTATAACTGATCAATATGAGCAGTTATACAAATGTATGTGATGCAATCGATAGACTCAATACATGACGGCGAAAAATAATCCGGGTTCGGCTAATGCCGAGAAACGTGAAGCCGAGCGATTGCTGCATGCGGCACCGGGCTCCGCAGCTGTTACCCGGCTAACGGCGATGGAAACGGTCCGTGCACGAATCCTGCTGTCGGTCGAACATCGGCTGCTTGCCCCAGGCGGCAAATTGCCAAGTACCCAGCTGATCGCCGCCGGCCTTGAAGTCAGCGTCATCACGGCTCGTCGCGGGCTGGAAAGCCTGGTGGCAGACGGGGTGCTGGAACGGCGTCCTGGACGAGGCGGCGGGACCTTCGTGGTGCAAGATCCGCCGCAACTCAATGATTCCTCGGTCCAGGCATTCCGCGCAGATGAAGATGCGGTACTCCGCTTGATCGACCAGCGCAGCCTCATGGAATGCGCCGTTGCTGCGCAGGCCGCACTACGCGCCACCGAGGAGCAGTGCCAAGAGTTGGAAGAATTGATCAGCCAATCGGCTCGTGCTGCAAGCTGGCATGAGCACCACATCCCCGATACCCGTTTCCACCGCCTGCTTGCCGAAATCAGCGACCTTCCCGAGGTACCTACCTACCTCGCCGCTTACGAAGAACTGCTCAAGTACTTCGTGCCCTATCCGCAGGAGAAGCTGGAAGCTGGCCGAGGCCACCACCGGCAGCTGGTTAACGCTCTGCGGCGCCATGATCCCTTGGAGGCCATGTCGGTGACCCAGGAACACGTGGCGGCACTGAGGGAAGAGATGTTCTTCGGTCTTGGAACTGGTGGAGGGCACTAGTGACGGCAATAGGCGGTGGGCTGCTTTCCTGTGCTCCACTGTTTTTTCACCGGCGAGGTAGTGCCCCTGTTTGGCAAAGGTTCGAATCCCCGGCATGAGCCCCACCGCGGTGTCGGGCAGAAGGAAAACATTGGTGAGGATCACCCCAAGATAAGGGAACTATCGCGTAGAAGTCGATGTTGAACGGCGTTTGAGTTCCGAGAAGCACGGGAACTTCGTAGCGAGATGAACTAATTTTCATTGACCTCAGAAACGCGCTGGTCTGCTACGGCAATCCTGAGATGGTGAAATACCGTGCATCGCGATGCTCGCCGGGAAGGGCGGGATACCGGACCTAAATATTAGCCGGAACTTTCTTGCGACCAATGTGCCGCCGAACCGGTAGCATCGCTGGCCCAGACCCCTTTCGGTTGTGCCCTCCAAGTGGCAGACTATGGGCACAACTTCCGGCCGCCTGGCTGACCAGTCCTGCGGTTGCCTGAAACGACAGTAGCCCACCTGGACGGGAAGGATGCGTCATGGCAAAACTCAGAGCGCATAATTTGAGTATTTCGCTAGACGGCATGGGCAGCGGGGTGAACCGCAGCCTCGAAGAACCCTTCGGGCATGCAGGGGAGCGACTGCACGAATGGTTCATCCCCACCCAGACCTTCCAATCGCTGGTGGGCAACGAAATGCGCGTACCTCTGGACGAGGCTGCAGCCGAGGACGACGTTTTTGCCCGGAAGGCGTTTGACGGCCTTGGTGCCGAAATCATGGGTGCCGGAAAGTACGGTCCTCCGGGGTGGGAAGAAGACCCCAGCTGGTCCGGCTGGTGGGGAGAAGAACCGCCGTTCCATTCTCCGGTGTTCGTGCTCAGCCACCGGAAGCGTGAATCCCAGACGGTGGGGGAGACGACCTTCCATTTCATCGATGCCTCCCCGCAGGAAGCCCTGGAAGCAGCCGTCGCGGCCGCCGGCGGGCTGGACGTGCGCCTCGGTGGCGGGGTGCTCAGCGTGCGGGAATTCTTGCGCGCCGGACTGGTGGATTATCTGCACGTGGCGCTAGTTCCGATCCTCTTAGGACGCGGTGACAGGCTCTGGGAGGGTCTTGAAGGGATGGAGCGAAACTACTCGATCGCATCCACTTCGACGAGCAGCGGGGTGACGCATCTGGAATTCACCCGGATCGAGTCCTAGCGAACCGAATGTGTAGCTTCTTCACGCGCCGTCTTGCCTACGGGTGGGGCGGTGCTGGCAGACTGGGGTCAAATGCCATGGGATCGTCGACCCGGGGTTTCCGGGCATGGCAGAAAAGCCACCAAGCGAAGGAGCATGAATATGTACGCAGTAACGAATCCTGCCACCGGAGTCGTGGAAGCAACCTACCCCATCGCCTCGGACGCGCAAATCCAGACCGCGATTACCACCGCCCATCAAGCCTATGGGCAATGGTCCGTCTCTGCGCTGGCCGACCGCGTAGCCCTGCTCGAACGCGTGGCAGATATCTATGAAGCGCGTGCCGAAGAGCTTGCCGGGATCATCACCCGTGAGATGGGCAAGCCGAAGAAGCAGTCGCTCGGTGAGATCGGCATCGTGGTGTCCATCTACCGCTACTACGCCAAGAACGGTCCGAAGTTCTTGGAAGATGAAGAACTGGAAATTGCCTCGGGCGGCAAGGCGCTGGTGCGCAAGGAAGCGGTCGGAGTGCTGCTGGGCATCATGCCGTGGAATTTCCCGTACTACCAGGTGGCGCGCTTCGCGGCGCCCAACCTGATGAACGGCAATACGATCCTGCTCAAGCACGCACCGCAGTGCCCCGAATCCGCGCTGGCCATGGAGCAGATCTTCCGTGAAGCCGCAGCGCCGCACGGCGCCTACCTGAACATCTTCGCCACCAATGAGCAGGCGGCCGAGATCATCGCAGACCGCCGCATCCAGGGCGTCTCGCTGACCGGCTCCGAACGCGCGGGCGCGGCGGTGGCAGAGGTCGCCGGACGCAACCTGAAGAAGGTGGTCCTGGAACTAGGCGGTTCTGATCCCTTCCTGGTGCTGCCCGACGTCGATGTGGAACGGACCGCGAAGCTCGGCATGCGGGCCCGCTTCGGCAATACCGGGCAGGCCTGCAACTCGGCCAAGCGGTTCATCGTGGATTCCTCGGTGTATGAGGACTTCTCCCGGGCGCTCGCCGAACAGGTGTCCGCCATCAAGGTCGGCGATCCAACCCAGGCCGAGACCTTTCTCGGCCCGCTGTCTTCGGCGGCGGCCCGCGAAGGTCTGGCGGAACAGGTGCAGGACGCCATCGACAAGGGCGCCACGGTGCTCACCGGCGGCAAGCGGATCGAAGGCGTCGGCGCCTACTACGAACCGACCATCCTGGCCGATGTCACCCCTGAAATGCGCGCCTTCTCCGAGGAGCTCTTCGGGCCGGTGGCGGTGCTCTACAAGGTGGACGGCGAGGAAGAAGCTATCGGGTTGGCCAACAATTCCGACTATGGCTTGGGTGCCTCGGTCCACACCAAGGACCTGGCGCGCGCCGAGCGGATCGCCGCGCGGCTGGAAAGCGGAATGGTGGCCATCAACGAACCTTCGGCCTCGGCGGCCGAATTGCCATTCGGCGGAGTGAAGCGCTCGGGGATCGGCCGGGAGCTGGGCAAGTACGGCATGACCGAGTTCATCAACCACAAGCTGGTGAAGGTCGCGGGGCGCTAGCCGGCTGGTGAGTTTGGCAGCGGGCCTGTTTCCCAGAAATCTCTGGGAAACAGGCCCGCTGGTGGTTAAACGCCCAGCTTTTCGCGAAGCCTGGAGACATGTCCCTTCGCATCCACGGCGTATTCAATCTGGCTGATCGTGCCGTCCGGAGCAACCACGGCGGTGGAGCGCAGCGTGCCGACAAAGGTCTTTTCTCCGAAGCTCTTCTCGCCGAAGGAGCCGTAGGCCTTGGCCACAAGGTTCTCCGGGTCCGAAAGCAGCGGGAAATTCAGCGACTCGTCGGTGGCGAACTTTGCGATCTCCGCCGGCTCGTCCGGGGAAATGCCCAAGACTGAGTAGCCGGCGCTCTTCAGCGAGTTGAGATTGTCGCGGAAATCGCAGGCCTCGGTGGTGCAGCCTGGGGTCGCTGCCTTGGGGTAGAAGTAGACGATGACGTTCTGGCCTGCGAAGTCGGACAGCGAAACCTCTTCGGACTGTGCATCGCGCAGGGTAAATTCTGGTGCCGGCTGACCCGCAACCAATTTAACTGCTTGTTCTGACATCATTCCTACTTTCGTATAACGATAATTAGTTTTCATTCTACGACTAGTTTGGGTAGATCTCTAGGGCTTTCGGCCCCGGCATCCTGAGGTGCTCAATGATGCTCCTGTGTATCGACCATTACATCGTGATTGTTCCGTCCGAGAAGTTGAATGACCGCGAAAAGACCAAGCGCGATGGGATTGCGCCGCCGACTTTCGGCAGCTAGCGGTTGGCAGGGCTTGGCTTGGCAACTGGGTTGCCCAGGGTTCAAGAACCTTGGGTCGCCGGGCCGATGCAATCCGGTTCCCGCGCCGTGGGTTCAGCGACTTCCATCTGGATGCAGCAAACTCCCCAGCGAACTTTTGGGTCCGCTGGGGAGTTTGTCAGCTAGAGGCCGGTGATTCGGTGCCGGCCGGCCTAAACGCGCTAGGCGACCAAGACGTAGAGCAACCAGCACAGGGCGAAGCTCATCACTCCGACGGCGGTGGCGATGACCGTCCAGGTTGACAGGGCGGTCTTCGTTGACAGACCCAGGAAGCGGCTGACCAGCCAGAATCCGGAGTCGTTCACGTGGGAGAGGGTGATCGCACCGGCGACGATCGCCACCACGATGCAGGCCAGCGCCAGCGGTGATTGGTCGCCGGATGCGGCGACCGCCGGGGCCATGAGTCCCGCCGCCGTGGTTCCAGCGACGGTGGCCGACCCCTGGGCAACGCGCATGATCACGGCGATCAGGAATCCAGCCAGAATCAGCGGCATGCCGACGGCTTGGAGACTGGATGCCATGGCGCCTCCAATGCCCGTCGCCGTGAGGACGCCGCCGAAGATTCCGCCGGCGCCGGTGATCAGGATGATCGAGCAGACCGGGGCGAGGGAGTCATCGACGACCTTCTCCAGCGCTGAACCGATCGGGCCTTCGTGTGGCCGGACCAACAGCAGGTACATCGCCAGCAAGGCGGAGATCAGCAGGGCAATCGGGGTGTTGCCGAGGAAGACGAGAATCTGCGCCCAGAGGGCGTCCTCCGGGACCACGCCGGTGGCTTGCAGGGTCTTGATGCCGGTATTCATGAAAATCAGCACCAGCGGCAAAAGCAGCAGGCTCAGCACCAGTGCGAAGCGTGGCAGGACCGCCTGGTCCGCTTCCTGCCTGGTCCCGAGCAGTTCGGGTACGGAGATCCGCTGCGTCCGCGCCGCGAGGAGCAAGGAGAGCCGGTAGCCTGCCACGTACCAGGTGGGCAGGCCGACCAGCAGGCCCACCATGAGCACCAGTCCGACGTCGGCGCCGACGATGCCGGCCGCCGCGACCGGTCCCGGGTGCGGTGGCACGAGTGCGTGCATGACGAGGAATGCTCCGGCCGCCGGCAACGCGTACTTCAGCAGACCGCCGCCGACCCGCCGAGCCACCGTATAGATGATGGGCAGCATGACGATGAATCCGGCGTCCAGGAAGATCGGGAAGCCGAAGAGCAGCGATGCCACCGACAGCGCCAGGGGCGCACGCTTCTCGCCGAAGAGCCCGATCAGCTTCTCGGAGATGACCTGGGCGCCCCCGGAGGTTTCCACGATCCGTCCCAGCACGGCACCGAAACCGACCAGCATGGCAACGTTTCCCAGTGTTTTACCGAACGGCCCGACGATGGTTTCCAGCAGGTCGGCGGCACTCACGCCGGCGGCGATGGCCGTGAGCAGGCTGACGATGATCAGCGAGAAGAACGCGTGCAGGCGGACCTTCATGATCAGGAACAGCAGCACGGCGATCGCCAGGACCGCGATCAGCAGCAGGACGGGCACGGGCAGCGTGGCCTCGGGTGCCGCGGCTGCGGCCAGCACGAGCGTGGACGGTGATGTCATGGGGTCTCCAGGTGAAGTTGGCGGGCGCGCGCCTCGTCGAGCACGGCGCCGAAGTTGGCCGGGGCATGGGCGAAGCGGCCCAGGAAGAGGCCGTCGGCCTCCGGCAAGCGCGGCAGCAGGCCGGGGCCGGCGCTGCCGCCGTAGATGAGCACCACGGGGGAGCCCGGCACGGTCAGCTGCCCCCGGATGATTTCCAGCACCGAGTTGACGTGGCCGGGGGAGGCCGGCGCGGCGGCGCCGATCGCCCAGATGGGTTCGTAGGCGAGCAGCACGGCGGACGGGTCGATGCTGGATTCCGTCCCCGTGCCCAGGGCCGCGGCGATCTGCCGCAGGCACTGCGCGGCGGCGGCTTGCGCAGCACCGCGCTCCAGCTCGCCGACGCACAGCAGCGGGGTCAGCCCGGCGGCGGTAGCCGCACGCACCTTGGCGGCCACCACACCGTCGTCTTCGCCGAAGCCGGAGCGGCGTTCGGCATGCCCGATCTCCACGATCCGCACCCCGACCTCGGCAAGCATGCCGGCGCTGACCTCGCCGGTCAGGGCGCCGTCCGCCGCTGAGCAGTTCTGCGCGGCCAGCTGGCAACCGGTGCCCTCAAGGATCCGCGCCGCGGATTCCAGCACGGGGAAGGACGGCGCCGCAAAGGGAATCACGTCCCGCCCGCCGAAATCCTGGGCGCCCGCGCTGCGGGCGAGCAGCTCGCGGCGCACCCCCTCCAGCCAGGTGAGCGACTGCCGGTAGCCGAGGTACATTTTTGTGCTCACGCCGATGTAGAGGGAGCGCGGACGATCGATGACGGCCATGGGACGCTACTTGGCGGTGACCGAGGCCAGCGGCGCCGGACCGAGTTCCTTGAGCAGCTGGCCCATCTTGACGTAGGCCTCGTTGCGGTAGGCGATGAGGCTTTCGAGCTGATCGGCCGGGACGTCCAGGAATCCCCCGCCCGACTTGGTGCCGAGCTGGCCGGCCTCGATCTTCTCGGTGAGGATCGCCGGGGTGGCGAACCGTTCGGGGAAATCGGTTTGCAAGGACGTGTAGCAGAAGTTGTAGACGTCCAGCCCGGCCATGTCGGCAATTGCGAAGGGACCGAAGAACGGCAAACGGAATCCGAAAGTGGTGCGCACCAGGGTGTCAATGGCCTCGGCGGAGGCGACGCCGTCTTCCACCAGCTGGGTGGCCTCGTGGAAGAGCGCATACTGCAAGCGGTTAAGGACGAACCCGGTAACATCCTTGACCACGGCGGTTTCCTTGCCGGTGGCTTCGACATAGCCGACGGCCGTGTCGATCGCATCCTGCGAAGTGCCTTCGTGGGGAATGATTTCCACGCCGGGAATGAACGGAGAAGGATTGGAGAAGTGCACGCCCAGGAAGCGCTCCGGATTGGCCACGGCGCTCGCCATATCGCCAATGGAGATGGTCGAGGTGTTTGAACCGATCACCGCGGTTGCCGAGGCGGCCGCGCTGATCCGGCGCAGGGTCTCGTGCTTGATATCCAGAACTTCGGGGACGGCTTCTTCGATGAAGTCGGCACCGGCGACAGCTTCTTCCAAGGAGGCCGCGGCAGAAAGGTTCCGTTTCAGGGTCTCGGTGGCACCTTCTGGGAACAGTCCGCGGGATTCGAAATCAACTGATTCGGCCAACAGGCGTTCCAGATTCTTCTGTGCGATTTCTGCCGAGGTGTCGGCCAAGGCTACGCGTGCACCGGCCAAGGCCAGCACCTGGCCAATGCCGCCGCCCATGTAACCGGAACCGATAATTGCTACTTTGATGTCCATGATGAGTCTTTCGTAGACGGGGATTCGCTGACCCTATGGTGGGTTCAGTTGGTTTCGGGCTCGTAGGAGCAGATCGCATCGACCTTGGCCGCTGAGCCGCTGGAGGCATCAAACTGGTGGCCGAGCCATTCGGAGGCCAGCTTCTTGGCCAGCTCCAAGCCGATGACCCGTTGCCCGAAGGTCAGCACCTGTGCATTATTGCTGAGCACTGATCGTTCTACGGAATAGGAGTCATGAGCCGTAACGGCGCGGATGCCTGGAACCTTGTTGGCGGCGATGGCCACGCCCAATCCGGTGCCGCAGATCAGCAACGCGCGGTCAGCTTCGCCAGCAGCCACCCGCCTTGCAGCCGCGACCGCGACGTGCGGGTAGGCGGTGGAATCATCGGGACCAACCCCGGCATCCACTACGGATTCCACGCGGTCATCGGCTTCCAAGAAGGCCTTCAGTGCTACCTTGTAGTCCACTCCGGCTTCGTCATTGCCGATGATGATCTTCAGTGTCTTTTCCATGTTGTCCTTTTCTGTTGTGCTCGGTTGGGCTAGGCCAAGGTGCTGTTGGCATGCTGCGCGGAGAGACCGGCAACGATCAGCGCAAAGGAATACGCTCCGGGGTCTTGATGGCCAAGCGACTTCTCCGACAGCGGACGGGCACGACCCTTCTTCGGACGCAGATTCGAGGTTGCCAGGGCCGCTTCCCGGGCGGTGCTGGCGCTGCGTTCCAAGATTTGGCCCAGGGGCTGGCCGGCTTCGATGCCTTCCCGGATGGCTGCCGTGTAGGGGTGCAGGGCATCAACCATGGTCTTATCACCCAGATCCGTTTTGCCCAAGGTGATGACCGCATCGCTAAAGGCCTCGACGGCTTGGGCCAGGTCTGCAGGGCCGTACTGTTCACGGTTGCCCAGAGACTCACCGAAAGCGGTGATTCCCGCGCCCCACAGGGCGCCGGAGGTTCCGCCGGCCTTCTCGCTCCATGCTTCACCGGCGGCCGCCAGGACCTCGCGCACGCTCTGCGCCCCGGCGGCGGCTTGGGCGGCGCCGAGTGCTGCTTCGATGCCGCGGCGCATGCCGATCCCGTGGTCGCCGTCCCCGGCGATGGCATCGAGATCTCCCAGTTCCGCTTCGTGGCGCACGATGATTTCACGCGTAGTTTCCAGCAGGCTGGCCGCTTGCTGGCCGAGCTGCGCGGAGAACTCGGTGGCTGCTTCGTGGGCGAGCTCCGCAGTGTCGGCCACCGCGAAGGTGCGTCGAGCCGCGGTAGCGACGTTGCCGCGCCGGAATGCAGGTGTATCGGCAGGGGCGCGCCATAGCCGTTCAAGCTCCTCGTCCACCCAGAAGAGGGTCAGCGAGGCACCGGACATGTCCAGGCTGGTGACCAGTTCACCGCATTCGGGCTCAACGACCTGCAATCCGGCGGCGGTCAGCAGGCGTTCTACGTGTCCGAAGAGCACAAAGAGTTCCTCGTATTTCACCGTGCCCAGGCCATTGACAATAGGTACTACCCGGGTCCCGGCAGCGGAAGGACGCTCCTCAAGCAGCTGGGAGACCAGCAATTCCGCCAGCTCTCGGGAGGTAGGCAACTGATGGTCGGAGATTCCTGGTTCACCGTGGATGCCCAGACCCAGCGACATGCTCTGTTCTGGCACGTGGAACAACGGGGCTTCGGCGCCGGGCAGGGTGCAACCATCAAAGGCTACGCCCAGGCTGCGGGTCCGCTCATTGGCTTTCTCGGCCAGTCGGACTGCTTCATCGAGGTCTGCACCTTCTTCCGAGGCAGCCCCGGCGATCTTGAAGACGGTGAGGTCTCCGGCGATTCCGCGGCGTTCATGCCGGCGCTCCACAGGGGCGCTGGCAATATCGTCGGTGACCACCACGGTGCGAGTTTGGATTCCCTCGGCGTTCAATCGGTCTTGAGCCTGGCCGAAATGCAGCACGTCGCCGGCGTAGTTGCCGTAGCTGAGCAGCACCCCGCCTCCGGTGGAGGCGGCCTTGGCTACACGGTAAATCTGACCGGCCGAAGGCGAGGCGAAGAGGTTTCCGCAGGCGGAACCGGCGGCCAGGCCAGGGCCTACCAGCCCGGCGAAGGCCGGGTAGTGTCCCGAACCGCCACCGATGACCACGGCGACCTGGTTCCGCTTCATTTCGCTGGCACGAACCACGCCGCCGTCCACCCGTTCGAGGCGGTTGCGGTGGGCTGCGACCAAACCGTCGATGGCCGCATCGGCGAATCCGGTGGGATCGTCAAAGATTTTTGTCATGTCTTCTGGAACCTGCTTGTGCTTGAAGGGAAACGAGTTAGGAGGTTTGGAGTTGCTGCCGGCCCTGGGCTACGAGCGGGGTGCCGAGCTGGTAGCCGGTGGTTTTGGGCAGGATCTGCTCGCGCAGGTAGCGCTGGTTGGTGGCGCTGACGCTCAGTCCGTCTCCGCCGTAATGCTCGGTGCAGATGATGCCTTGGAAGCCGTTTTCGAGGGCTACCTTGAAGGCTTCGCGGTAGTTGATCACGCCGGTTTCCAGCGGGGTTGGCATGGCTGAGAAATGGCCTCGGGCCAAATTTTCATCGCGCTGGTAGTTCTTTACATGCCAGTAGTTGGCATAGGGCATGGTCTTGGCGATGAGCTCATGGATGTCCTCGATGGGGCGGTGCACCCGAACCAGATTGCCCAAGTCCGGGTTGAGCCCGACGTTGGGAAGATCGATGTCCTGCAGCAGGCGCACGGCCGAGTCTCCGGTGCCGATGTAGGTATCTTCGTACATTTCCAAGGAGATCAAGAGGCCAAGTTCTGCCGCATGGGTGCCGAGTTCGCGGATTCGGGAGACCGCTTTATCCCAGGTTTCACTATCGCCCACCGGATCTTGATGTCCTTCAACGGTCCAGAACCACAGTTGTTCGCGCTGGGCGGGCGTCAGGGCCTGATGCAATCCGAAGGAGACGACTTCGCAACCCAAATGGGCGGCGGCTTCGAGGGTGCGATGGCTGTAGGCGAGGTTGCCTTCCCAGCTTTTTTCATCGATCACGCTGCGTCGGATGGCCGAAATGGCTGGTGCGCCGACGCCGGCGGCTTGCGCGGTGGCCTTGAGCTCATCGAGGCGTTGTGCACTGAGGTCTCCGGGGCGGACCCAACCATCAAAGAGATCAACGTTGGTGAATCCGGCTTCGCGAACTTCGGTGAAAACGTCCAACCACACCGATGCGTCGGCTTCTTGGACTGTGCCACCAGCGGGCAGTTCGTGGGGGAACTGCAGTAGGGCTGCGGTGATCGGCCAGTCGGCTGCTGTATAGGGCATTCTGCCTCCAATATTTGAATCCTATTTCCTATAGGATCTAGGAAAGTGTGATCCGTGTCAATAGTTCGACCTGAAAGTAGCGCCAATGAATGCCGACGAATATATGATGGTTTGATGGCCTCCGTCTTTTCCCAAACCTCGCTGCCCTCACGCCAGGTTCTGGCCGATCGCGTGTATGAGGAGCTCCTCGCCGCCCTGATTGATGGGCGGTTTGAGGCTGATGCCGCGCTGAGCATCGACGGAATTGCCCGTGATCTAGGTGTCTCGCCGACACCGGTGAGAGAAGCCTTGGCGCGGCTGGAACATACCGGGATGGTGCGCCGTGCTGCGCTCAAGGGCTATCGGGTGGCTCCTTTGATGACGGCAGAGGAACATGGCCAGCTGGTAGCCGTTCGAAAACTTATCGAAGCTGAGAATGCGGAATTGGCCTGCGCCCGGGCTGACGGGGAAATGGTGGAGCAGCTCGCCGACACCATCGAGCGGTTGCGAACCGCGCCGACCGGCGGGTCCTACAGCGAATTCCGGGATTACTGGAAAGCCGATGAGGACTTTCACCGACTCATCGCAGAATTTACCGGCAACCCCTTTTTGCTCACTGCCTTCCAGGCCCTGGGTGGACAGGTGCAGCGCTTCCGGCTCTTCGCCGGACGCGGCGTCACGGATGCTGACTGCGCCATCTCCGAACACACCAAGATCCTGCTGGCCTTCCAGGCCGGGGATCCGCAAGCCGCCCGAGCAGCCATGGAAAAGCATCTTGAAGGTGTCGGGCGGCGAGCGGTGGAAGACAGCAGCGAATAGCTATTCGCCGGCGAAGCTAGGCCCCGCTGGGTGCAGCTTCCTGGAAATGGGGTGAATCCACGGCGTTCACCTGCACCGGCGTATCCATGACTCTTCCTTCGGGCACTTCGCGTACCTCTCCAGCAATCGTGAAGGAACCGGTCAACGGCAATTCCTCGCTGCTGTTGCCAACTTCCACGGCAAAGCTGCCGGGCTCCACAATGCGTTGGTTCTCCAGCCCGGTGAACGAGGTGCGATCCGCATGCACCGTGAAGCTCACGCGCTTGGACTCGCCAGCCTTCAGCGCCACCTTCGCAAAGCCGGTCAGCCAGCGACGGGGCCGAACTACCGAGGCGACCTCATCTCGCAGGTAGAGCTGGATGACCTCCGCTCCCGAACGATCGCCGGTGTTGGTGAGCGTCACCGAGATGTCCACGGTACCGTCATTGGCGATTTCCGCATCCGAAATCTGCAGATCGCGCAGCTCGAAATCGGTATAGGACAGCCCGTGCCCGAAGGGATACAGCGGCCGTGGATCAAGGTTGGAGACACCATCGGAGTACCAACCCAACGGGGGTTGGAGATAGGTGCCCGGCTGTCCGCCAATATGATCGGGAATCTGCACCGGCAGCTTGCCCGAAGGATTGACATCTCCGGTCAGTACCGAAGCGAGAGCCGGTCCGCCTTCCTCACCTGGCATGAATGCCTGCACAATTCCGGCCGCCCGCTGCGCGAAGGCACCGAGGGAGTACGGGCGTCCGGTCACCAAGACCAAAATGGTCGGAGTGCCGGTAGCCAGAACGGCTTCCACCAGGTCAGCCTGCCGGCCCGGCAACGAAAGATCCACCACATCGCAACCCTCGCCGGAGGTGCCACGGCCAAAGAGGCCCGCGAGGTCACCCACGGTCACAATGGCCACCTGGGCCGCGCGAGCCGCCGCTACCGCGGCGGCAATGCCGCTGTCATCCATATCGGTGAAATCGACACCGCGCTCGTAGCTGATCTCGGCTCCGGCCAGCGCCGGAGCCGAGATCAGCGAATCAAGGATCGTAGGCAATTCGATGCCATGCACATCTTCGCCGAAGAAGCGCGAGAGCACATGGTTGGTGAAGGAGTAGCATCCCAGATGGGCTCGCGGTTGGGTGGCCGAAGGGCCCACCACGGCGATGGATTCCGGGGCCGATGGCCCACCAAGCGGCAGCAGCCCGGTGTTCTTAAGCAGGATGATGGATTCTTCGGCCATCTTGCCTGCATGGGCGCGGTTGGCTGCCGAGTCGAAATCAACCTGATCGCCTTCCCAATCCGCTTCCGGCGACCAATCCGCATTGAGCAGCCCGAGCTCGGCTTTTTGCACCAGCACGCGGCGCACCGCGGTGTCCAGTATTTCGGCGTTGAGCCGGCCGTCGGCCACGGCTTGGGCCAGATTGCGGAAGGCATTGGTTTCGGGAAGTTCCACGTCCATGCCGGCGGCTAGTGAAACAATGCCCGCTTCATCCTGGTCCTTGGCAATCCGGTGCATGGTCTCGAGGAAGCTGATGGCCCAATAGTCCGAGACCACGGTGCCGGTAAAGCCCCAGCGTTCACGCAGCACTTCGGTCAGCAGCCGGTGGCTAGCCGCGGGGGTTTCGCCATCGATATCGGAATAGGAGTTCATCACCGATTTCACACCGGCTTCGCGCACCGCACGCTCGAAGGGAGGAAGGATGACATCCTCGAATTCACGATGCCCAATGGTCACCGGGGCGTGGTTGCGTCCGGCACGGGAGGCGGAGTATCCGGCGAAGTGCTTCAACGTGGCGTGGACACCGGAGTTCTGGATGCCGCGCACATAGGCGGTGGACAGCTCAGAGACCAGATGCGGATCTTCGCCCAGTGTTTCTTCTACCCGGCCCCAGCGGTAATCGCGCACCACATCAAGCACCGGGGACAGCCCGAGGTGCACTCCGGCCTTCTTCATATCCGCGCCGATGCGCGTGGCCATCTCATTGACCAATTGCGGATCCCAGCTGGCACCCCACGCAATCGAGGCGGGGTAACAGGTGGCACCCAAGGTGGTGAAGCCGGTCAGGCATTCTTCATGAGCCAATGCCGGAATGCCAAAGCGGTTTGCCGCCACGACCTTGCGCTGCAGCTCGGCCAGACGTGCCCGGCCCGCGGCCGGATCACGCGGGGCTGAACCGAAAGCGCGGGTGATCTGTCCCAATCCATCGACAATCTCGGTGTCGAAACTGGCTTGGTCCTTGGAGAAGGTGTTCTCCATTGGGGCCACATTGCCTTCACCATTGCTATTGCGCTCTGCCGGTCGAATCCAGAAGGAACCGAGCTGGGAGACCTTTTCTTCGATTGTCATCTCGGCCATCAATGCCTCGACGCGGGTGGAAATAGGCTGGCCGGTGTCACGCCAGATCGAATTCTCGTAGTTCACAAGGTTCCTTTACAGAAGTTTTTTTGGGGGTTACTTGCTGAAGCCAGCAGTCAGGCCTGCCACCAGCTGGCGGCGGCCGACAATATAGGCAGCGAGGAGAGGGACGCAGGAGAGGACCACTGCGGCAAGCACCGCTGGGATGTCTACCGCGAATTCGCCCTGGTAGGTCCACAGGGACAGTGGCAACACGCGCACTTCCGTGCTCTGGGTCAGGACCAGCGGGAAGAGGAAGCCATTCCACACCTGCAATGCGTTGTAGATACCTACGGCCATGATGGCCGGCTTGGACAAGGGCAGTACCAGCAACCGGAACATCTGCCAGTGGCTGGCACCGTCCAGCGTCATTGCCTCGTAGAGCGAGGAAGGCACATCGCGCAGGAAGTTGGTCAGGATCAAGACGCTGATCGGAATGGCGAAGGCGATGCTCGGCAGGATCAATGCCAGCAACGAGTCATACAGACCCATTTTCACGATCATGTAATAGACCGGGATGATGGTCGCCTGGATGGGGATCGCAATGCCCAACAGGAACAGCCGGTGGCTGAATTTCGCGAAAGCGCCGCGGTTGCGCACAATCACGTAGCTGGCCAGCAGCGAAATGATCAGCACCACGCCCACTGACACGACGGTGACCAGCGCAGAGTTGAAGAAATACAGTGCGAAGTCGTTTTCCAGGACCCTGCCGTACGCTTCGAAGGTGAGATTCTGGGGCCACGCCAGCGGGTTGGACCCGAAGTACTCTTGGCGCGGCTTCAGGCTGGTGACCACGATGTAGTAGATCGGCACTACGGTGACCAGCAACCAGAAGGTCGCCGCGAGGCCGCCGGGAACGTTCGGCGCGTACCCGGTTTTGATTTGCGATTTCATTAGGCGCCCTCCTGCTGGCTTTCCATCTGGTCGGTGCCGCTGAATCTGTTCAGCAACAGTGAGACCGCCAAGCCCACCACCACCAGGATCACCGCGATGGCGCTGGCCGCACCCATTTGGTAGCTGCGGAAACCGGTGAGGTACATATCCAGCGGCAGGATGCGCGTGGCATTGCCCGGGCCGCCGTTGGTCATGACGAACACCAAATCGAAGTAGGTCAGGGACCCGACAATCATCAGGGTGGAGCTGGTGATGACCGTGTACTTGATCTGTGGGAGCGTGACCGAGAAGAAGGTGCGCACACGTCCGGCCCCGTCGAGCATGGCCGCCTCATTCATGGAGGTGGGAATCTGCTTAACGGCTGCTTGGTACAGCAACGAGTGGAAAGGAACGAAACACCACGAGATCACGAAAATCAGTACGTAGAAGACCAGGTCGGTGCTGCCGAGCCAGTCCTGGCTCAGCAGCGCAATGTTGAAGGCCTTGGACAACCCGAAATTCGGGTCCAGCAGTGCCTTGAAGGCGATGCCCACGGCGGCTGCAGAGAACAGCAGCGGAAGGAAGTAGAGCACCGAGTACACGGCACGGTACTTCTGCTCGCCGGCCATGAACACGCCAACCAGAATGGAGATCGGTGCCTGGGTGAGGTAGCACAGCACGGTCATGGCAAAGGTGAGCCACATGGCGTTCAGGGTGACCGGGTTGGTGAAGGTTTGCTGCCAGTTGGACAGGCCTGCGAAGGATGGGGTGCCAAGCCCATCCCAGTGCATGAACGAGAGCACGGCCACGCCCAACAGCGGAACCAGGGCAAAGATGGCAAAGAAGATGAGCGCGGGCGCCAGCAGCCATGTGCTCGGGCCGATGTTGGTGCCGAGCCGTCGGCGCGAACGCACGGGTGCGGTATGGGATTTCATCAGCATGGGGGCTACTTAATGGTTGCGTTCATTGCTTCTACAAACTGCTCCGGGGTGATGGAACCCTGGAAAATCTGCGACAGGTTGGTCAGCAGGACCTGGGCCTGGTCGGGGGCCAGAGCCTGGTCCCAGGAGAGCTGGAAATTGGGTGCGCTTTGTACCGACTGGTAGGCGTAGCCCAGGAAGCCTGCGTCCTCACTGGCGGCAATGGCCTCTTCGGCGCCGTCAACCGAAGGCACCAGGCCCAGGCCGATGAAGCTCTTAACCGATTCTTCGTTCAGCGTGTAGTCGTTGAGGTATTCGAAGGCCGCCTGCTGGGCTTCTTCGGAGGCATCGGCCGAAACCGACCAGAAGTTGGCTGGGTTGCCCACGATATTTGATGGATCGCCCTTGCCACCATCGATGGTTGGGAATGGTGCGAAGCCCAGATTCTCTTCCTCATACCACTGCGGGGCATCGGCCTTGAATCCGGCGTATAGCCAGGAACCCTGCAGCAGCATGGCGGCCTTGTCGGTGTGGACCAGGGCGGCGTCGGCGTTGGCGTCGGCGACCACCGAGCCGTAGGAGTCGCCGAAGCCGCCGGCCTCGACCAGCTCCTGGATCTTGGTCAATGCTTCGGTGACCGCCGGGTGGCTCCAGGCATTGGGTTCATTGTTTTGGATGGCCTGGAAGACCTCCGGGCCGCCGATGCGGTCGGTCAGGTAGGCGATCCACATCAGGTAGGGCCACTGGCTCTGTCCGGCGACAGCGAAGGGGATGATGCCCTCGGCCTTGAATGCCTTGACCACGTCGAGGGTTTCCTGCCAGGTGGCGGGGGCCTCGACGCCTACCTGTTCGAAGAGCTTCTTGTTGGTGTAGAGCACCACTGGCTGGGTGCTGTTATTTGGGACGGCGTACTGCACGCCGTCAACTTCACCGGTCTTCTCGATGGCCTCGATGGCACGTTCTTCCAGCGCATCGACCTTGCCGGTCAGATCCACCACATTGCCGTTGGCCACATAGTCAGCCAGGGTGCCACCGGACCAATTGAAAATCAGGGTCGGGGCGTTGCCGGCACCGACGGCGGTGCGGACCTTTTCCTTATAGGCATCGTTGGCGAAGAAATCGGCGGCGATGGGCTGTTCCTGATTCCTTTCATTCCACTGGGCGAAGGAATCCTTGAATGCGTTCTGCTGGGTGCCGGTCAGTGCCCAAGCGGAGAATTCGCCGTTGGCTTCTCCGCCCGGCTGTGCGCCCCCGCAGGCGGCCAAGGCCAGCGGGGCAATCATGGCAGCAGAAACCAGCAGCCGTCGAGGGGTGCTGAATTTCCGCGAGGAAGAGGAGGGCAAGTTCTTGGCGTTGCGCATTGCGGGATTCCTTTGCTTGGCAGGGGAGAGACAACGTTCAACCGACACGTATGAACGAAAGTTTCGGAAAGTTAGCGACGGTGGAGAAAGGTTATAGTGTGGCCTAGGTCTCGTCAAGGGGAATTGGCCGAAACGTCGGGTTCCCAAATTTTCGGCCGGGATAGGTGGGGAGGGTGCGTGGAATTCTCATTTTCGTTCATTTGTTCCGTAGACTCATGGCGAAAGTTTCGTAGATTTTCTTGACAGATTTGCGATATATTATGTCGTGCATCACAGATGATGTCAGTCGGGTGCTGAGCGTTCGGCGGAACGCATGATTAGGAGGTGGCTCTGTGGGTATTCGCCTTCAGGACGTTGCTGCAGCCGCAGGTGTGTCAATGTCTACGGCTTCAAAGGCACTTAATGATCGCGGGGACGTCAGTGAATCCGTGCGTCGAAAAATTGCGGCAATTGCCGAAGATCTGGAATATGCGCCCCGCCCTCGTTCGAAAGCGAACAATGGAAGCAAGCGAGTGGTTATCGTGTTCGATCACTTCGACAGCCCTTATGCGGCAACGGTGCTGAATGGGGCGATCCGCGCTGCGAAGCGTGCTGGGGTGGACCTGGTGAATACCTGTATCGAGGGGGAGGCTCGGGGGCACGATGTGCTGTCGATGGCTTGGCTTCGCGAGCAGGTGAAGAGCGGTGTGGCCGGGTTGATTCTTGTTACGACCTTCCTGGAGGACAGCAAGGTCCGCTGGTGCCGGAGTCATGAACTGCCGGTGATCGTCATTGACCCCTCCGCCCCCAACGCGGAGCATATGGTCTCCATCGGAGCCACCAACTGGCAAGGTGGAAAGCAGGCAACCGAGCATCTGCTTGCTCTGGGCCACCGAAGAATCGGATTCGCTAGCGGCCCTCGTCATTCCGTGCCGGCAGGCGAGCGACTGCAAGGCTTCCGCACCGCAATGCAAGAAGCCGCCGTTCCTGTTGATGAATCCCTTATTGCCGGCGGTAGCTTCAGGCCTGAATCTGGACGTGCCGCAGCGTTGAAAATGCTGCATGCAAAGAACCCTCCGACTGCGATCTTTGCGGTTTCGGATGATGTGGCACTGGGTGTGCTGCGTGCGGCGGAGGAACTGGGCGTTGGAATTCCCCAGAAGCTCAGTGTGGTTGGCTTTGACGATGTAGCTGCTGCGTTGTGGATGTCTCCGCCGTTGACCACGGTGCGCCAGCCATTGGATTCGATGGGGCAAATTGCCGTGGAGCGGCTGCTGGCGTTAGTCGATGATCCGGGCAGGTTTGCCCACCCTTTTCAGCTGGAGACCAAGCTCGTTGTTCGCGAGTCAACAACCTCTTTGAAATAGCGGCGCAAGGTATCGAGCGGGGGTTTTAATGGGTGTTGTTCGACCGCGTTGATTCAGCGAGCTCGCCGGGCAGGCCGAGGGCCTCATTCGGGCGCATTCCGCTGTTAGGTGCACACGCTACGATCAACGCCACCATGCGCAGATATTCACCGGGAATTCGGAAAAATTTAATGATTGGCAAAAATCAATCGCAAGGATGATATTCACTGTCGGTAGCACGGGTTAGACTGACAATCGCGCTCGAAACACCCTGCCTTTAATCCGAAGGTGCAGGATGTTTTCGGTGCAGATGGAGTAAGGACAATACCTCATGCTTCTGAAGATCATCCTCAGACACAGCAAACCCTACGCCGGTTGGATAACCGCCGTAGTCATCTTGCAGCTGGCCACCACGATAGCCACGCTGTACCTACCAAGCCTGAACGCCAAGATCATCGACACCGGTGTGGTCAACGCCGACGTCGACTACATCTGGCGAACCGGTGGAATCATGCTCGTAGTCGCCTTCATACAGGTTGCCACGGCGATCGGCGCCGTGTACTTCGGGGCCAAGACCTCGATGAGCGTTGGCCGGGACATCCGTCAGTCGGTCTTTGAGAAGGTCTCCACCTTCTCCGCTCAAGACGTGAACAAATTCGGTGCCGCCACGCTGATCACGCGCGGCACCAACGACGTGCAGCAAGTGCAGATGCTCACCTTGATGGCGCTGAACTTCATGATCACCGCGCCGATCATGTCCATCGGCGGCGTGGTCATGGCCATCCGCGAGGATCCGGGATTGTCCTGGCTCGTCTGGGTTGCAGTTCCCCTGGTGCTGGTTGTCGTCGGCATCCTGGTGATCAAGCTGATGCCGCTGTTCCGCGATATGCAGAAGCGCATCGACGGGATCAACGGCGTGCTGCGCGAGCAGATCACCGGTATCCGCGTGGTGCGCGCGTTCGTGCGCGAGCAGCACGAAACCGAACGTTATGCCGATGCCAACCAGAAGCTGACCATCCTCGGGGTCAAGGTCGGCAATCTGTTTGTGCTGATGTTCCCCGCCATTTCGATGATCCTGCACCTGTCCACCGCGGCCGTGCTGTGGTTCGGCGGGCATCGCGTGGACAACGGCCAGGTCGAGGTCGGTGCGCTGACCGCATTCCTGCAGTACCTGCTGCAGATCCTGATGGCGGTCATGATGGGTACCTTCATGGCCATGATGGTCCCGCGTGCGATGGTTTCGGCCGATCGCATCGGCGAGGTGCTCGACAGCGATCCGAGCATGGTCGACGCGGCGAACAATGGCGTCGCACTGCCCACCCCGGGCACCGTTGAATTCAAGAACGTCAGCTTCGGCTACCCCGGCGCGGACGCCCCGGTGCTCTCCGACGTGTCATTCCTCGCCAAGCCCGGTGAGACTACGGCGATCATCGGGTCCACCGGCTCGGGCAAGACCACCTTGCTGAACCTGATTCCGCGGCTCTACGACGCCACCGAGGGTCAGGTGCTCATCGGCGGCATTCCGGTGCGCGAGCTAGGCCGCGAGCTGCTCTCGGAGAATATTTCGGCAGTTCCGCAGCGCCCCTACCTGTTCTCCGGAACCGTGGCCAGCAACCTGCGCTTCGGCGCCCAGCAGGCCAGCGAAGAAGAACTCTGGGAAGCGCTGCGCATCGCCCAGGCGGATGATTTTGTCGCCGCCCGCGATGAGCAGCTCGACTCCAGGATCTCCCAGGGCGGCACCAACGTCTCCGGCGGCCAGCGCCAGCGCTTGTGCATCGCCCGCGCGTTGGCCGCGAAACCCAATACCTACCTCTTCGACGATTCGTTCTCCGCCTTGGACGTGAGCACCGACGCCAAGCTGCGTGCGGCGCTGGACGAGCCGACCAAGGACGCCGCGGTGATCATCGTTGCCCAGCGCGTGTCAACCATTACCGGCGCAGATCAGATCCTGGTGCTGGAGCATGGGGCGATCGTTGCCCGAGGCACTCACGAAGAACTTCTCCAGTCCTCGGAAACCTACCAGGAAATTGTTTCATCCCAGCTCAGTGCGGAGGAGGTGGCCTAAATGGCAGCGAAGAAAAAAGGCGGCGAGAAGCTCGCCGAAGTCGATGCGGATCTCGCCGAGGTAGACGAGTTCGAGGTGGCCGCGGCCTCCGGAGGCTGGGAGGAAACCCCGGTGCGCAAGGCCGAGCACTTCTGGCCTTCGGCCAAGCGGCTCATCGGGCTGATGGGCCCCTACAAGGTGGGCATGAGTCTGGTCTTCGCGCTGATCACCGTGTATGTGGTGCTCTCGGTGATTGCACCGCGGATCCTGGGACGCGCCATGGACGTGATCTTCGCCGGGCTGATCGGCAAGGACATGCAACTGCCCGCGGGAACCACCGCCGAGCAGGTCATCCAGGGCATGCGCGATGCCGGGCAGGACTCCCAGGCGGACATGCTCTCCCGGGTGGAATTTGTCCCCGGGCAGGGCATCGATTTCGCCCAGCTCTCGCAGTACATCCTGATCGTGCTGGCCATGTACTTCGTGGCCTCGATCTTCTCCTGGGTCTCGGGCTGGCTGTTGAACAAGCTAGTCATGAAGGTGGTCTACAACCTGCGCAAGGATGTGGAAGACAAGATCAACAGGCTTCCGCTGAACTACTTCGACAGCCGGCAGCGCGGGGACATCCTCTCCCGCGTGACCAACGACGTGGACAACATCCAGAATGCCTTGCAGCAGGCGCTGAGCCAGCTGGTCCAGGCGCTGATGACCGTCATCGGCATCGTGATCATGATGTTCGTGGTCTCCTGGCAGCTGGCGCTCATTGCCCTGGTGGCGCTGCCGCTGTCCGGCGTGGGCGCAGGCATTATCGGCTCCAAGGCGCAGAAGCTGTTCACCGCGCAGTGGAAGAACACCGGTGCGCTCAACGGGCAGATCGAAGAGTCCTTCTCCGGCCATGAGCTGATGAAGGTCTTCGGCCGCGAGGACGACATGGTGGAGCGCTTCACCACGCGCAACGAAGAGTTGTACAAGGCGAGCTTCGGCGCGCAGTTCGTCTCCGGCATGATCATGCCGGTGATGAACTTCGTGTCCTACCTGTCCTACGTGGGCATCGCGGTAGTCGGCGGGTTGCGCGTGGCTTCCGGGTCGATGTCTCTGGGCGATGCCACCGCATTCATCCAGTACTCGCGAGAGTTCACCCAGCCGCTGGGCCAGATTGCCGGCGTCGCGAATATGCTGCAGTCCGGCGTCGCCTCGGCCGAGCGCACCTTCGAACTGCTGGACGCCGACGAGCAGGATCCAGAAGATGCCCAGCGCCAGCTTCCGGAACGCACCGACGGGCACGTCTCCTTCGAAAATGTGAGCTTCTCCTACAATCGGGAGCAGCCGCTGATCGAGGACCTGTCCTTCGAGGCGGACCCGGGGCACACCGTGGCCATCGTCGGTCCTACCGGCGCGGGCAAGACCACGCTGGTGAACCTGGTGATGCGGTTCTACGAGCTGAACTCGGGCCGGATCATGCTGGACAACGTCAACGTCACCCAGCTGTCCCGCGCGGATCTTCGCTCGAAGGTTGGCATGGTGCTGCAGGATGCGTGGCTGTTCGGCGGATCCATTATGGAAAACATCCGCTATGGCCGGCTGGACGCCACGGATGAGGAAGTCATCGAGGCCGCGAAGGCGACCTTCGTGGACCGCTTCGTGCGTGCCCTGCCGGACGGTTATGACACGCTCATCGACGAAGAGGGCACCAACGTGTCCGCCGGTGAGAAGCAGCTGATCACTATCGCCCGCGCGTTCGTGGCGAACCCTTCGCTGCTGATCCTGGACGAGGCTACTTCGTCGGTGGATACGCGTACGGAGGTGCTGGTGCAGCGGGCCATGGCGGCGCTGCGCAGCGACCGAACCAGCTTCGTGATTGCCCACCGCCTGTCCACCATCCGTGACGCGGACACCATCTTGGTGATGGAAGCGGGCAAGATTGTGGAGCAGGGCAACCATGAGGAACTGCTGGCTACCCAGGGTGCTTACTACAACCTGTACCAGTCGCAGTTTGCCGGGCCGGCCGAGGATGTGGATGCGAATCCGGATACCGCCGCGGTTCCGGTCACCGGTGGCGTACCTGTTGCGGGCGCCGTGACGCCGGAAGCTACCGGCAAGGACGAGAAAAACTAGGTCGTCGCACGGAGCAGGTGGCCCATTTCCTCGAAGGAATTCTTCGGAGAAATGGGCCACTTTTCTTATGGGAAAATCCGCTAACAGGGCCTGATGGTCGGGGCTTGCGTGTGGGTCTGGCGTCCCATCGTTGGGTGTGCCGCGCGTTGGGCCGTCTCACAACGCAGCGCGCCCCCGGCCTGCAGCGGCTCGCCGCTGGTACTGATGCCCCAGCCGCAGCCCAGCGCCGTGAGCAGGGTTGCGACTGAGTCATCGGCAAAGGAGCTTACCTGCTATCGCTTACTGCTTCGCCGGTATCCAGGCAGCGCCGGTTGCCAGCTCGAAACCCATATCCGTTCAGGCTGCTCGCCATCCCTTTCCGCACCGAAGCAAGCCGAACTGCTCAGTGGCCAAGCCGAACGCTTGTGTGCCGAATCGATTCGGGAATTAGGACCAAAGCTGGCCAACGATAAAACTCTGGATGCGGTGATCGTGGCAGCCCAAGGCAATAAGCGCCAGTGGGTTTCCCCGCCCGGCGACGAGTTCGCGGATCAAAAGACCGAAGGGTTTACCGCCCTCTGGAGTTCATGGACCGACAAGGGCAAGATAGTTGCGGTTTTGCAGGAAGTTCCTCGACTTGGCAACAAGAATGTGCCCACATGCGTGGCCGCGAATCCCAATGACCCGCAGTCTTGCTCCGTTGCTCGCGTCCAGGGGGGCTATCCATTCGGCACAACCTGAAGAAGGCATTGGACAGCGAAACCGTTCCGGAAGGTATCGTTCATGCTGACCTGACGAACGGTATCTGCACCGCGGAGCGTTGCTTTGCGGTCATTGGCTCTTTGCTTACCTACTTCGACCAGTCGAATCTGTCTCAAGATTTTGCTCGTTCGCTCGCTCCCGAGCTCGGCAAAGAACTAGCCAAGGATCCGCTCATCGCCGCAGCCAAGTAGGTTCTCGTTCATTTGGCTAGGCCAGTAAAGGAAGAATCAACGAGTTGAAAACGCTTCTCGCGTAAATTCCGAAAGCTAGCGGACTTGCTGCGGTGCTCAGCGATTACCGAGACGCAGCTGCACAGGTCATTGGCTAAACCGCCGGAATTCTAGGCGTGGCAGGATTCAGCAGACAACACCGGGCTGAGACCGGCGGATTCATGTCAGCTTGGTTGGTTCCTCACCGGTAAAGACCGAAAGCTGCGTATCTGCTCCGCGAATTCGGATTTCTGTCCGAGCTTTGCTTCAAGTGAAAGCTCGCGCTGCGGCCCTTCGACTTCCCGGCGTGCTCCAGGGCTTTGGAGAGAATGAGTTCATTAAGTGGCGTTTGGGTTTGTAGCTTTGCCATCCAGCCACAATGTATTACTGGCATCTGCGTGTACTCCGCCGCTAGCAACATGCTTGTCGCTGATTTGTGTACCTTTGGTGATCACATGAACCATGGCCATGGCATGGCCGCGCCCCAATCCATGTTCTTCCTTGAGCCACTGGATAATCGGAGTCGCTTTGGTGGCGGAACCGAATCCACGGTCTGTTGCCTGTGCTAACAGCTGCCGTGGAGTGAGCCCTGTCTTGGTTTCAATCGTATCGAGGTAGGCCTGAAATGACATGTGGTTGCCTTCGCAGTGAAGAGGAACGTGGGTTTTCAACCTATACCGAGGAAATATGGACGACAAGGGCTAAGCCAACAGTTCGCAGTCGTTCCTCAGAACATTGTGCGCGCTTTTTGATCGGTTCATAGCATTTCCTCTTGGCATCGTCCGCCGCAACTGTTGCGCCCAGGCCAAGGGGCCGCGCCACCGTATTAACGAATTCTGCTGGTGCACCAGAACGATTCGTAGATTTTTTGCCAATTGTTTCTATAATTTGTGCAGACCAACGCATAGACTGTGGCTATCTGGCGGCAATTCCTCCTAGAAAGAGACAAACATGTCACAGTCATCATCACCCACCATGGGCTCGCGGTTGACCGCAGAGTTCCTGGGCACTTTCGTTCTGGTCTTCGGCGGATGCGGTTCGGCGATCTTCGCCGCCCAGGTCCTCGACGGCGACACCATCAATATGGGGATCGGTTTCCTCGGTGTAGCCCTTGCCTTTGGTCTGACCGTGCTGGTCATGGTCTACGCCGTAGGCCATATCTCCGGTGGGCACTTCAACCCAGCGGTCACCCTGGGCGCTGCACTGGCCAAGCGGGTGGAGTGGAAGGCGGTTCCTGCATACATGATCACCCAGGTCATCGCCGCTTCGGTGGCCGGCGCCGTGCTCTTGGCCATTGCCTCCGGAAAAGACGGATTCAACGCCGCCGAGTCGGGGTTTGCCTCAAACGGCTATGCCGACCGCTCGCCGGACGGCTACTCGCTGGTCTCCGCGCTGGTTGCCGAAATCGTGCTGACCGCGATCTTCCTGTACGTGATTCTCGGATCAACCGACCGGCGTGCGCCGGCAGGTTTCGCCGGGGTTTCCATCGGCCTGTCGCTGACCCTGATTCACCTGATCTCCATCCCGATCACCAATACCTCGGTCAACCCGGCTCGGTCCTTGGGTGTTGCCTGGTTTGCCGGGCCGGAAGCACTCGGCCAGGTTTGGCTGTTCATCGTGGCCCCGCTGATCGGCGCGGCCATTGCCGGGGTGAGCTACTCGAAGATCTTCTCCGATCTGGTGACCGCCGAGGCAGCGAAGTAACTCCTCGAATTACACCGGCCGGCCACACCAAAGTTTGGTGTGGCCGGCCGGTGGCGTTTGCGGGTAGATTGAGTCGCTTTTCATAGGAATCAACGGCGAACCCAGGCCGTGAATGCAAGGGGCGGTGCGCTCACTGGATAGGCTAGGAACATGCAGCAGCCCCCGCCCTACCCACAGCAGTATTTCCTGCCACGCCGCAAGCAACGGGTATTCGACCCCGGAGCGATGACCCGCGGTGACTGGTGGACGGTGGGTTCCTACATCGTGTTCTTCGTCTTCGGCGGAGCGGCACTCATTGGGCTGATCCCGGGCTACTTCACGGCCTTCGAAACCGAAGAGCAAGCCCTCTTCGGAATCAATCTGATTCTCTACACCAGCTTCTTCATCCTGGCGATGGTCCAGTGCGGAGCGCACTTCTTCGACTCCTTTAAAACCATGAAGTACTACCCGTGGGCCAAATGGCTGATGCTTCCCGGTGGTTGGCTGCTGACGATCATCTTCTCCGCCATCGTGACAACGATCTTTGGCGGACCGCAGATCAGCGAAAATCAGGAAGCCCTGCAGGGCATGACCACCGCCGTCCCGCTCCCGGTGATGTTCGTAGTCACCGCGGTTTTCGGACCCTTTGTCGAAGAGTACCTCTTCCGCCACCTGCTGATCGGCAAGCTTTCGCGCAAGCTCAATATCTGGGTTTGCGCGCTCATTTCCACCCTGGTTTTCGCCGGAATCCACTTCCTCAATGGAGGCGGAATCTCCTCGATCGTCCAGGTTCTGCCCTACCTGATGCTCGGCATTCTGATGTCCCTGGCCTACATCCTTTCGGGCAAGTCGCTGGCCTACGCCTACCTGCTGCATTTCATCAACAACGCCATGGCCCTGCTCATGCTCTACTTGGTCTACCCGCTGCTTCCGACCGGCGTCTAGGTTGAGTTTTACCGGGCACGAACCGCATTCGGTTCCCTACCGCGGCATGCTGCTGGCCCTGTTCGCCAGCGGCGTTGCCACCTTCTCCCAGCTCTACTCGGTGCAGGGCCTGCTGCCGAGCATCGCCGGTGAGCTGAACATCAGTTCATCCCAGGCGGCCTTGACGGTCTCCGCGGCCACCCTTGGCCTGGCGCTCGCCGTCACTCCGTGGGCCATCATCTCCGACCGCATTGGCAGGAGGCGGGTCATCGCGATTGCGTTGCTCGCCTCGGTGGTCCTCGGCCTAACCAGCTCCACGATGAGCGGTTTCGAACCGCTGCTCGTGGTCCGCTTCCTCGAAGGCATTGCGCTGGCCGGTGTTCCGGGCAGCGCCCTGGCCTACCTTGCCGACGAGCTGACCCCACGCGCGGTTGCCCTGGCCAGCGGTACCTACATTTCCGGCACCACCCTTGGCGGGTTGGCCGGACGCTTGGTGGCCAGCTGGGTGGGGGAACCTGCCGGGTGGCGCTGGGGTGTCGCGGCGGTCAGCCTCATGGCGGCCGTGGGCACGCTGTTCTTTCTGCTCAAGGCCCCTGCAGCGCTCGGATTCATCCCGACCGAGCAACGCGGGCTGCGCCCCATCCTCGGCAAATTCAAGCGGGCGCTCGGCGGACGCATGCCGCTGCTCTACCTGCAGGGCTTCTTGCTGATGGGCGGCTTTGTCGCCGTCTATAACTACCTGGCCTTCCGGTTGGAGGCACCGCCATTCATGGTGCCGGTGTCGCTGGCCTCCCTGGTCTTCATCGCCTACCTGTCCGGGACCTGGTCTGCGGTGGCCAGTGGCCGACTGGTCGCCAAAATAGGCCGGCGCGGGGCGCTGTTGCTGAGCATTGTGCTGAGCATGGCTGGACTGCTGCTGACCCTGCCCGGAAACCTGGTGGTGATCATCGTGGGGATGGTGATCTTCACCGCTGGTTTCTTTGCCGCGCATGCGGTGGCCAGCGGTTGGGTGCCGTTGCTTGCGCCCGCCACCCGGGCCCAAGCCGCGAGCCTCTACAACCTCTTCTACTATGTGGGTTCTTCGCTGCTCGGCTGGCTGATCGGCGTTCCCTTCATGCACTACGGCTGGGCCACGTTGGTGCTGTGCGTGGTGCTGTTGCAGATTCTGGCCGTCATCTTCGCCTTGGCGCTGAAACACAAAAAGTAATCCGGAGTATCAAACTTCCGTTTATCGCGTTAACTCTACCGTTCACCGCTTGGGGTTACCATGATTTTGTGAGCTGTGGAATGCGCGCCTGTGATGGGCCGGACAATGGCTAACGATCCTTACTTCGTTCCATCAACACGGAAGTGCAACATGAGCAGAAATACCGCCGACTCATCGGCATCGCCAACCACCCTGGCGAAGACCTTAGGCAACTGGGACGCGCTGGCCCTGGGCTTTGGCGCCATGATTGGTTTCGGCTGGGTAGTGCTCACCGGAGGCTGGCTTGATAACGCCGGCACCATGGGCGCCATCTGCGCGATGCTCGCCGGTGGCGCCATCATGGCCATCGTGGGCCTGACCTACGCCGAACTCACCGCGGCTATGCCCAAGGCCGGTGGAGAGCACAACTTCATCCTCCGCGCCTTAGGCGCGCGCACCTCGTTCATTGGCTCGTGGGGGATCATCGGCGGTTACGTGACCATCGTGGCCTTCGAAGCGGTCGCCTTCCCGCGGACCGTGGAATACATTTTCCCCGGCATGAGCCAGATCCCGCTGTGGACCGTGGCGGGGTTCGAAGTGAACCTCACCTGGGCGCTGGTAGGTGTGGCCGCCGGCGTGCTCGTCACCTGGATCAATATCCGTGGCGTGAAGCAGGCCGGCATTGTGCAGACCTTCATCGTGCTCTTCCTGCTAGCCATCGGCGTGCTGATGATCTTCGGTTCGGCCACCAACGGTTCGGCGGAGAATATGGAGCCGTTCTTCACCCCGGGCATGAGCGGCTTCTTCGCGGTGCTGGTGGCCGTGCCGTTCCTGTTCATCGGCTTCGACGTGATCCCGCAGTCGGCCGAAGAGGTGAAGATCCCGGCCAAGCAGATCGGCAAGCTGGTGGTGATCTCCGTGGTGCTGGCGACCCTGTGGTACGTGATGGTCGTGTTGACCACCGCCTCGGCCATGCCTGCGGACCAGCTGGCCGGCGCAGACATTGCCACCGCAGATGCCTTCGGCGCGCTATTCAATTCGGAGATCATGGCCAAGGTGCTGATCGCTGGTGGCCTTGCCGGAATCCTGACCTCGTGGAACTCATTGCTCCTGGGCGCCTCGCGGCTGGTCTACTCGATGGCGCGCGGCGGCATGCTTCCGGCCTGGTTCGGCGAGCTGCACCCGAAGTACCAGACCCCGGCCAACGCGCTGATGTTCATCGGCGGCATCTCCTTGCTCGCTCCGTTCTTCGGAGCCGAGATGCTCGGCTGGCTGGTCGACTCCGGCGCCCCGAGCATCATCATCGCCTACTTCCTGGTCTCGGTGACCTTCCTGATCCTGCGCCGCCGCGAGCCGAAAATGGATCGCCCGCTGCGCGTGGCGGGCAAGGGACGCGGTGGCGAAATCATCGGCTACGCCTCGGTGCTGCTGACCGCGGCCTTGTTCATGCTCTACATGCCGGGCATGCCCGCCTCGCTGAGCTGGGAACCGTGGCTGATCTTCGGTGCCTGGTGGGTGCTGGGCGCGGTGTTCTTCGTCAAGGTTCCCGGCGGCATCAAGCCGGGCCCGCAGGCCGAAGAGGAGATCCTGGCACGAGTTGCGGCGCGCAGGCGCTAGAAATCTTCACAATGCCAATGGCCCAGGGCGCACCCAGCGGGGTACGCCCTGGGCCATTTCTCTGCAGTCTCCGGTATTGCCTGCAAAGTCTGGGGTCTCGGACAGTTGGTGAGCTGCGGGTCACATTTCCGAAGCTGAATCGGGTGTTATTGATACTTGACCCGAGGCAGCCGCGTGCTTCCCTCCAGCCAACGAGAAACAGGTCTGCCATGCCATCCGAAGCAGTGACTACGCAACCCGCGCGGTTCTCCCACGTCACCAAGTTCATCGTCTTCAGCCTCATCGGCATCGCCATGTTTTTTGTGCCGATTACGCTCAACGGCACAAGCACGATTCCCCTTGACCATCTGGTGACCTTCATCCGCAATTCGCTGGGGCCCGCGGTGCCGTTCTACATCCTGGCGCTGCTGCTGGCGGGAACCATCCTGCCCTTCAGCAACGGCGGGTGGAAGGCCTCGAAGCTGCGCATGGTTTTTGCCTTCGCCAACGTGGTGGGGCTCGCGGTGGGCGCGGTGCTGATCTTCGGCGGGGGACCGGGGTGGCTGACCGAGGAGAGCATGGGCCCGTTCCTGCTCAATAAGCTGGTCATCCCCGTGGGGCTTATCGTTCCCATCGGCGCGATCTTCTTGGCGCTGCTGGTGGGCTACGGGCTGATGGAATTCCTCGGGATCTTCTGCCAGCCGGTGATGCGCCCGCTATGGCGCACCCCGGGACGCTCCGCGGTGGACGCGGTAGCCTCCTTCGTGGGCAGCTACTCGCTGGGATTGCTGATTACCGACCGGATGTACCGTGGCGGACGCTATACCGGGCGCGAGGCGGCCATTATCGCCACCGGCTTCTCCACGGTCTCCGCTAGCTTCATGATCATCGTGGCCAAGGCGCTGGACCTGATGGAGCATTGGAGCCTGTACTTCTGGCTCGCGCTGGCGGTCACCTTCACCGTCACCGCGATCACCGTGCGCATTCCGCCGCTGAGCAGAATCAAGGATGAGACCTATCTGGGCGTCGAGCACCTTGCGGAGCAGAAGATCTCCGGGCGGCGCGCGGCCACCGCGTGGAAGGAAGCGCTCGCCGCGGTGGGCCGCGCCCCGAGCTTCGGCAAGAATATGCGGGACAACATCTGGGACGGGCTGAAGATGGCCATGGCCATCCTGCCCTCGATTCTCTCCGTCGGGCTCGCCGGGCTGCTGCTGGCCCGCTACACACCGATTTTCGACTGGCTGGGCTACCTGTTCGTGCCGTTCGCCTGGGTGGTCGGCCTGGAGGATCCGCTGCTGGTCGGCAAAGCCTCGGCGACGGGCATCGCAGAGATGTTCCTGCCCGCCACGCTGGCCGCCGGGAATGAGTCCATCGAGCTGCGCATGGTGGTCGCGATCGTCTGCGTCTCGGCGATCATCTTCTTCTCCGCGCTGGTTCCCTGCCTGCTGGCCACCAGCATTCCACTGCGCCTGCGCGACATGGTCATCATCTGGTTCATCCGCGTCGCACTGACCATCCTGATCGCGACCCCGCTGGTGCGTCTGCTGCTGTAGCTCAGCCAACCAGTTGTGATTCCGTGACGAGTTGGACGGCTATCAGCCCGGTGAATCTCCAGCTGCTAGCCCCATCTTTTCAGCGTTGGCCATGGGTGGCTAGTCAATCTGTCTTTTCTGCTCGGACTGAGAGGTCAGTTTGCAATCCGAGGCGGCAGAGGGAGCACGGTTGCGGGACCGCGGACGCTCAGCATGAAGACCTGAGCATCTGGTGACTTAGGCAGGAACTCGGCTCGGTGTTTCCTACCGGTCGCAACCGGTTTTCGCTAGCTCGCCTGTTCCCGTATCGATATCGAAGAACATGTACGGGTCGGCATTGCGGTAGGCGAAGCTTTTGAATGGTGTAAGGAACGGACCCCACACGTCCGGAATGTATGCATAGTTTCTCGGACAGCGTGCCGTCGTCTGCGTTTTGGAATGCGCGAGTTTGAACGAATCGGGTAGCTCTCGCGCGGTTATTGGACTGTTTGGGAGCCCAGGCGGTGGGAGTCGCGTGGAGGGGGTGCCTCATTGATCTTGACATTCAAAAGGCAGCTGCAGCGTCTGGTGGATCGATCAGGTCTTGTTGATAACTGCGGAAATACGTCCGACTGAAGAAGGCACTGGCGGTCCGATTTGCTTTTGCCTACGCGTTCCAAAAGCTAACCTGACTGTCCACTCAAACGCACATGGCTTCTGTGGAAAAAGAAATAAATCTACGGATCGGGATTATGGAGATTCGGGGTACTGTCATGCAAACTATGGTGCATCCAGGCAATGACCCTTCAGTCGTCAATGGAAAATACACTAGTCAATCCCCCTTTAGTGTGCTGTATCAGCCAAAAGGAGTACAGTCATGAAATTTTATAGAAATACTTATCTTATTCTCAGAAACCCCTTGTTTTGGCATGAACCACCGAGTTGAATGTATGAGGGGGCCTTGGGGGTGTAATGCAGTATCGCCAATATACAAGGAGGGCTTTCCATGCGACGTACAGTTCGCAAGAGGAACGTACCTGCAGGAAACGCGGCGTGGTGGCGTAGACCGTTAGCCTTAGGGGTTGCTTCAACCCTTGTGGTGTCGAGTTACGGATTACCGGCCATGGCAGATGTCAACACACAACCGGACGAACTAACCGAATCCGCTGCGAGTATCGTCGACCTGAGTCTCTTGGGTACCGAACTCGCGGGTGGAGGGCAAACCCGGGCACTGTATCCAAGTGGCCCAGGAACCGATGAAGGCGGACTTGACGTCTCCCTGCTGCAGAATGAACTTCTGGATCTCGGGCAATTCCCGATCCCAGTAGATCAGTTCATTAACTTTGGCGAACTAGGTGCGCTGGTATCTAGCGCAACCGCTACAGATGCCAAGAACGGTGAAGCGATCTCCGGCGTAGCGGGAGCTGACGGAGCGATCACCCTCGACGGGGCTCAAGGAGATTTTGGCGTAGCCCGAATCAACTTGCTTGCACTCTTTGAGGAAGCTGGGATCGATGGATTGACCAGCCTCGCCTTGAGCAAGGCAGAACTCACTGCAGGCGCCGGTGGCGCCTGGGTTGAGGCAGTCGACGGAGTATTCCAAGACCCAGATGGATTCGGCGGCAAGGGCCAGTATCGGGTGGCGGAAGCCAACCTGGAACTGCAGTCGCCAGCGGTCGAAGAGATGGCCTCTCAGTTGTACGATGCCATCGGCACGGTCGATACCACGCTGGAAGACACCATCAATGGGTTGTCGCAAATCACCGACCTGCTTGACGTGCTTAGTGCACTCCCAGTGGGAGCGACTTTTGATCTCACGGTCGATTCCAACATTCAGGACGAAGTGTTCAACGAGCTGCTAGCGCAGCCAATCACCTCGAAAAACGAGGTGCTGAGCATCGATCTGAGCACCGGAACCGTTTACGTGGATCTGGATAAGGCCTATTCGGGCGAACGCCCAGTGGGTATGGACCTGCCTGATGGCATTAACAACCAGGCTCCGAACACGGAACTGATCACCACTGACCTCTACCCGATCATCGCGGAAACCATCCACGACTTGATCGAAGAGGTCGTTGCGGTAGCAACCAACGCGATCGAAGGCGCGATCTCCAGTATCACGCTGACCGTTGATGCTTCGCTTGACACACCATTGGGTGGCGCCGAGGCGTCCTGGACCGTTAACCTCGGTGGCGAAGAAGTTGCTCCGGTAACTTGTACCCCATCGGGTGCTGGCGGAGCGGTTGCTTGTGCCACATTGGAAGCGGCGATGAACACGGCAGTGATCCCGGCGGTCAACACCGCGATCATTCCGATTCGCGACTTCTTGGTGGGCGATGGCGGGCATGCGATCTATGATCTGTTGATCACGGATATCAAAACCAATGCGATGACCGTGCCAATCCGTACGGTATTGGAACCAGTGTTCACCTTGGCGCAGCAAGCAGTTTCGCTGCAGCTGAATCGACAGGTAGAAACTACCTGTGAAGCGCCAGACGGCACGTTAGTCGACAGCCTCGAAGTTTCGGCTTTGAGCTTGGGCGTTGTGCAGGCAGTTGACGCAGGTCGGTTGAACTTGGGCTCGGCCGGTGTGCGTATCGGCGCTTGCGCCGCGGACATCAACCCGGCGATTACCGTCAACCCGGGAGAGGTTCCAGCAGGAACCTCGACCAACGTTGAAGGAACCGGCTTCACTCCTAGCGGCGATGTCGAGCTTCAGCTGGTTGATGCTGAGGGCAACCCAGTGGGCGACCCGATCATCGTTCCTGCAGATGCCAATGGCGATTTCCCGTCCACCGAGCTACCGGTTGACGCCACTGTTCCTCCCGGAACTTACGATGTGCGTGCCACCGATGTCATCACCGGCACTCCGATCACTCAGCCACTTGTGGTTATTGAACCGGATGCGCAGGCGTTGAACCTCGGTCTGGATCCGCCAACCGTTCCAGCAGGTGACCCAACCAACGCAACCGGTTCCGGATACACCCCCGAGGGTCCGGTAACCGTTCAGCTGATCGATCCGGCCGGTAACCCGGTTGGCGATCCGATCATCACCACCGCAGACGTCGACGGAAACTTCACCGTTCCCGTCCCGACCCAGGCTGACGCTCAGCCAGGCGACTACACCGTTCGCGGTACCGACGACACCACCACCAACTCTGCTGATGCAACGTTGACCGTGGTTGAAGCGGGCACTCCGATCCTCACCGCGGATCCGGTCTCTGTTGAGTCGGGTCAGGCGACCGATGTGACCGGTAC